>JBMTHB010000196.1:0-3521 GCA_049435845.1 Candidatus Nanopelagicales bacterium
TGGCAACGTCCTCGCGAACTCCCGCGACGATGTCCTCCAGCACGTTCACGACCCCACAGTACGCCGGTATCGCCGGGGAGCAATCGGGGCTCTAGCCCGGCCCGGAACCCAGGTAGGGAACGAAGTTTCGGATAACTCCGAAGACAACGACGACGATCAGCACCACGATCGACGCGCGCGTGTAGCGTGCATGTCGACGGGTGTCGACTGGTGGACGGATACCCGTCCACGCTCGAGCACCCCAGATGAGGAAGCTGATGACTGCAGCGGGAAGCGCGATGATCAACAGCACGTTGTCGTCGAGCATCCCGGCGACATCGCCGTGGAGCAGGTCGTATGTGCCCCGCATACCTCCACACCCCGGGCAATCGACCCCGAGAATCATGCGACTCGGACAACCGGGGAAGTAACCGGGCACGTTCGGATCCACAGCTCGCACGTACATCGTGGCGACGAGCGCAGCGATACCCGTCGCGATGACCGGGGTCAGGCGCCTGCGTCGTGAACGCTCATCCACGTGCACAGGCGTCGACATCGGATCAGCCTATGTCGATGCGCGAGGCAGACGAACCCAGAACGACGAACCTTCACCCGGTGCACTCGTGACCGTCGACGAGCCACCCATTGCGGCGGCTAGGCGCGCCACCAGGGCCAAGCCGAGACCGGTACCCACCGGTCGTATTCCGCGGTAGCGCTCATGCAGGGCACCCGGATCGAAGGCGACCGCCAGATCCTCCGATGACAATCCAGGTCCGGCATCGCGTACCTCGATGGCCGTGTACTCCGGACCGGCGACCTGCGGATCATGGTGGATGACGACCGTGATCGCACTATCCCGCGGCGACACTCGAAGAGCGTTCTCCAGCAGATTGTCCAGGATCTGTCGCACCCGCATGGCGTCGGCGACGACGGGAGTGGGGGTTTCGGTTCCGAGGGTTGCGAATCGCACACCTTCCCGCGTGCACCGATCGGTCCACACGCGCGCAGCATCGTCGACCACCTCACTGACGTCTATCCGAGCAGTCGCGATGCGGAAGTCGACCGCGCCCATGCGGGCCAAATCCAGCAGATCGTTCACAAGACGATTGAGTCGCGTCGCCTCCGCAGCGACCGTCCCCCCTACATGCGCTGCATCTTCAGCTGGTACGAGTCCGTCGGCGAGTGCTTCGCCGTAGCCCTTGATGGCGGTCAGCGGGGTACGCAACTCGTGGGAAACCGACAATAGGAACTCCCGTTGCCTTCCTTCGGATGTAGCGAGCGCAGCATTGAGGACATTGAGCGCCTCGGCGATATCGGCGACCTCGAGGGGTCCCGCCACGGGAAGTTGCTCCTCCCGTGAACCCGAGGCCATGCGCAATGCTGCCTGCTGAGCAGCTCGCAGCGGTCTGGAGAGTCGTCTGGATACGACGTAGGCGATGCCCACGGCGATGATCAGCCCCAATACCAGCGCAGCGACGATGCGAATCACGAACGACGCAGTGACGGCACTCACCGCGGTCAGCGGTTGGATCAGGAACAACGCCCCTGCGTCGATCGGCCGTCCTTCGATCAGAAACGTCGAACCGCGAGAAGCGTCCGCCCGCGCAGACACCGACTCCCCCGACAGGACGGCCTCGACCAGGTCACGGGAGATCTCCTCGGGAGGGTCCGCGCCCCGCTCGATCACGTAGCCGGTTATCTGCTCCCGCCCCAGTACTTGCGCCAGTGGTCGGGGCAGGAGTTCCTCCCGGCGGGGTGCGCGCCTATCGGCATAGGCAGCAGTTATGTCGGCCAGGCTCGCGAGCTTGCCCACACTCTGCGCTTCGGCAGCAGCCCGCACGAACGGAAATGAAGCGACGCCTGCCACCAGGACTGCGATCATGGCAATCGCGATCACCAGCACCATGGTCTGGGTGGCGATCCCCCATCGCCGGACTCGCCTTCGATCCAAGCCCGGATTCATCTGCACACTCACGTTTCAGCGTCGACCGAATAGCCGACGCCTCGGACGGTGCGGATCGGGCTTACCGATCCGAGTTTTGCTCGCAGCTGGGCCACATGGACATCCACGGTTCGAGTACCGACGACCGACGCATATCCCCACACCTCGGCGAGCAGCTGGTCACGACTGAACACCCGGCCCGGTTCGGACATCAGATGGGCAAGAAGATCGAACTCGGTGGCAGTCAATCGAATGGGTTTCCCCGCCACGGTCACTCGTCGACGAGTCGGATCGACGCTCACCTGGCCGAACTCCATCGTTTCGGAACCCCGTTGCGTCAGGGCGGATCGTCGCACCAAAGACTTCACGCGTGCCACGACTTCGCGTGGACTGAACGGCTTGGTGACGTAGTCATCGGCACCCAATTCCAAACCGAGCACACGATCTACTTCATCGTCGCGGGCCGTGCAGAAGATGACAGGCACCCAATCGTCTTCGGCGCGCAGTGCCCGACAGATCTCGGTGCCGTCCATACCCGGAAGGCCGACATCGAGTATGACCGCCGCAGGATGCTTGGTACGTGCCGCCGTCAAACCTCCGGGGCCGTCGAATTCCGCGTGGACCGTGTATCCCTCACGCTGCAGATACATCCGCAGCAGATCCGATATCGGCTTCTCGTCCTCGACGACGAGCACGAGCCCTCGCTCAGTCATGCGCCCAGGGTGGCAGACCGAGCATCACGATTCAGTCTCCGGAGGGTTCGGATTCGGTCAGGAACCGTGGGATGACTGCCGATCGCCCGAGTGCGGGCCGCCTCGGGCCTTGCCCATACCCATGGCCTGCATAACCCGACCCACGATGGCGCCCACGACCACCAATCCCACACCCACCCAGAACATCACCCAGTTCGCCAGGATGATCGCGAGCGTGCCGACGACGAAGGCAATCGTGATGATCGTGACCGCGGTCCAAGCCGCCGGCGTGGACCCATGATCATCATGGGGATCCGCATGATCCGGGCTCGGGGTTCCGGTCGAGTCGATCGCAGACATGTCCCCATCCAATCACGGTCCGCTTCGAGCACGCGGACCGCCGTGCGCCTGTTCAACGTCAGTCGGTGGTCGGGTCGATCCCTCGATCCAGTGACTCCCAGGCATCCCGCGGCTGACGGGGGGATCGTTCGTACTTCGAGCCGAGCGAGGGCCAGCGCTGTCCGCGCGCCATCACAGCCACACTGCCTACGATCAGAACCACTCCGGACAGCGCGGCGAGCCACGGGAAGCGAGAGGCAACTTCGACGATCTCGGCACCTTCACGTCCGATGGTGTCGCCTACCTGCAAGGACATCGCCGCCTGCCCTCCCGCCCAGGCGAGCACCACTCCCGCCACAACGAGGAGCGCACCGATGATGCGACGCACGACGCCTTTCGATCCGATCACCCCGGCTAGACCGGCGAAGCCCACTATCGGCATCGCCGCCGCAACCGGAGCGATGCTCGACGCGCTCAGCGCGCTCGTGGTGACGGCCAGGGACATGGCTCCGTCGGCGTCGCCGAGGCCGGACATCTCGGTGATAGCCCAGGTTGCCGATGTCGCCCAC
>JBMTHB010000197.1:0-3499 GCA_049435845.1 Candidatus Nanopelagicales bacterium
GGGGGGGGCCCCCCCCCCCGCACTGTCTTTGCACCCGGCTTTACACGATCTGACTTCACATCCGGCGACGCTCATGCGAAAGGGTGATCGATGACCGAACGGCGCATCGTGGAGGATCTGCACCTTCGCAACCTCACCAAGAAGTACGGCGAGCTAGCCGCGGTCGACGATCTCACCCTCACCATTCCAGCAGGAAGCTTCTTCGCCCTTCTAGGCGCATCCGGGTGTGGCAAGACCACTACGTTGCGCATGGTGGCCGGCCTCGAGGACCCCACGTCGGGGTCGATCAGTATCGGCGATCTCGACATCACGGATCTGCGTGCCTACAAGCGCCCGGTTAACACGGTGTTCCAGTCCTACGCGCTGTTTCCGCACATGGACATATTCGAAAACGTGGCGTTCGGATTGCGCCGTCGCGGCATCAAGGACGTCAAGGGGCCGGTCGAGGAGATGCTCGAACTGGTCGAGCTCGCCCCGATGGCCCGGCGCAAGCCCACCCAGTTGTCGGGCGGTCAGCAGCAGCGGGTGGCCGTGGCGCGCGCGTTGATCAACCAGCCCGATGTCCTGCTGCTGGACGAGCCGCTCGGCGCGCTCGACCTGAAGCTGCGCCGCCAGATGCAGATCGAACTGAAGCGGATCCAGACCGAGGTGGGCATCACCTTCGTGCACGTCACGCATGACCAGGAAGAGGCCATGACGATGGCCGACACCGTCGCGGTGATGAATGCCGGCCGCATCGAGCAGATGGGTCATCCGGCCGATATCTACGAACTCCCACGAACGGTCTTCGTGGCGAACTTCCTCGGGCAGTCGAATCTGTTCTCCGGACGCAAGTCCGGTACGAGTGGAGACCTCATCCTCGTGGAGTCGAACGGGCAGATGTTCTCGGTCCTGCAGGCACGAAATGCGGCCGGGGGCCCTGACATGATCGTCGGTGTACGCCCGGAGAAGATGACGATCCTGGACGAACCCGACGCGCACAAGGTTCCCGATTCGCACAATCGACTTACCGGTTCGGTTATCGACGTCTCCTACACGGGTGTCTCCACGCAGTACCTGGTCACCACCGACTGGGGCCAGGACATCACGGTCTTCGAGCAGAACGTGCTGGTGGGGGATCGCTGCGATGTGGGGGATCGGGTGATCGTGCATTGGGCTCCTGAGCACAGCTTCGGGTTGGCCGGCTGACAATGGCTGCGGTCATGACGGCACCCGGCTCGGGTCAGCAAACCGCACCCGAGCGCAAGCGTTCCCGCACCGCCTACTACCTGCTGCTGCCCGGCATGGGCTGGCTAGCGGTGTTCTTCGCCATCCCGTTCGTCACCTTGTTTCTCACCAGCTTGCAGGTGCCAGTACCGGGAACCTCCGGTCAGTACATGCCGGCCTTCGAGATCATGAACTACCCCGATGCCTTCTCCGCATATTCCGAACAGTTCCTGCGATCCTTGGTCTACGCCGGCACCGCCACCATCCTGGCGCTGATCATCGCCTACCCGCTCGCCTACTTCATCGCCTTCCGCGGCGGTCAATGGAAGGGGCTGCTGCTCGTCTTGGTGGTCGCCCCCACCTTCGCCAGCTTCCTGCTGCGTACCTACGCCTGGCGCACCATCCTCGCCGACGAAGGCCCGATCACCAGTTTCCTCAACGCACTGAGTGTTCTCCCTCAGGACCGCATCCTGAACACCGGTCTCGCCGTGATCGCCGGCCTGACCTACAACTTCCTGCCCTTCATGATCCTGCCGCTATTCGCCGCATTGGACCGCGTGGATCCACGACTGATCGAGGCGTCGGGTGATCTGTATGCGCACCCTGCTACCACTTTCCGCAAGGTGGTCTGGCCGCTGTCTTTGCCGGGTGTGGTCGCGGGCACGCTGTTGACGTTCATTCCGGCGTTCGGTGACTACATCAACGCCCAATTGTTGGGAAGTACCGGCGACCGCATGATCGGTAACGCGATCCAGATCAACTTCATCCAGTTCCGCGACTACCCGACGGCAGCCGCCTTGTCCTTCATGCTCATGGCGTTGATCCTGGTGATCGTCTTCTTCTACATCCGTCGTGCCGGGACGGAGGAATTGGTCTGATGAAGTTCATTCGCAGACACATCCTCACGGTCGTGGCGATCCTCGTGCTGGTGTATCTGTTCGTACCTATCGCGGTGGTGGGCGTGCTCAGCTTCAACAAGCCGGCCAGCGACTACAACACGCAATGGAACGAGTTCAGCATCGATGCGTGGACCAACCTGTGCGGAGTCCCGGCCGTGTGCCAGTCCTTCGGGGTGAGCGTACGGATCGCCCTATTGTCGACCCTCGTCGCGACCATCCTCGGCACGATGATCGCGTTCGCCCTGGTGCGCTACCGGTTCCGTGGCCGGCAAAGCACGAACCTGCTGATCTTCCTGCCGATGGCTACTCCGGAAGTTGTGATGGGCTCGAGCCTGCTGGCCTTGTTCTTGAATCTGCGCTTCCCGCTCGGTATGCCCACGGTGATCATCGCGCACATCATGTTCACCATCTCCTTCATCGTGGTGGCAGTCAAGGCGCGCCTGCAGGGCATGGATCCGAGCCTGGAGCAAGCAGCGCAGGATCTCTATGCAAGCCCGCGCGCCACCTTCCGATACGTGACGTTCCCGCTGGTGGCTCCGGGCATCGCCGGTGCAGCGCTGCTCGGCTTCGCACTCAGCTTCGACGACTTCATCATCAGCTTCTTCAATGCCGGAACCCTGGTCACGTTCCCGATCTACATCTGGGGTGCCGCGCAGCGCGGTATCCCCGTGCAGGTGAACGCGCTGGCCACGTTGGTGTTCATCATCGCGCTGGCGATCGTGCTGATCGCCCAGTTCGTCGCGTGGCGCAGGCGGAAGGCCCTGGCGGCGTCGATGATCGATGCCGCGTCGGCCCGGGAGCGCGAACTCAACCCCGCCGTGATGGACGCCCCGCTGTCCCGCTCCTAACACCTCCCGCGAACCTGCGCTCTGGGAGCGCGAACCTGCAGTCTCCAGCGCCGAACCTGCGCTTCCCAGCATGGAAGCCCCCTGGAATTACTATGATGACGTCACGAAATGCACAACATGACGAAACGCATGAGGGGACTGGTGGAACGACGCGGCGGTCGGCCGCGTTCCGGGTAGCGACCACCGACAGGGATTTCCATGCAATTCGCAGCAACGCCCACGCGGCCAGCCATCGATGCAGTCAAGGACGCCGAGCGAAGCGTCTTCTGGCTCGATCGGCCCGATCGACCCGCTGCCCTACCCCCACTGACCGAGAGCATCGAGGCAGATCTCGTGATCGTCGGTGGCGGATTCACCGGTCTGTGGACAGCGCTGGTTGCCAACGACGTTGATCCGGATCGGGACATCGTGCTCATTGAGCGCACCCGGGTAGCCGACGGCGGCACGGGACGCAATGGTGGATTCGTCGCGGCCAGCATCACGCATGGCTTCGGCAATGGACTGTCACGTTGGCCCGACGAATTGCCGACGTTGCTTGCAATGGGG
>JBMTHB010000198.1:0-3498 GCA_049435845.1 Candidatus Nanopelagicales bacterium
GGACTGGTGAGTTCAGGATCCAGCCACACTGTGCCGGATTCGGTCTTGCCGAACTTGGTGCCGTCGGCCTTCGTGATCAACGGGGTGGTCAATGCGTGCACGTGAGCGGCATCGACGCGGCGGACCAGATCGACACCGGCGGTGATGTTGCCCCACTGATCCGATCCCCCGGTCTGCAGGATGCAGTCGTACTGACGGAACAACTGCAGGTAGTCGTAGGACTGCAGCAGTTGGTAGCTGAACTCGGTGTAACTGATGCCGTCCTTCGCCAGTCTTGCCGACACGGCCTCGCGGTCAAGCATCCGATTGACGCTGAAGTGCTTGCCCACATCGCGCAGGAACTCCAGCGCGCTGAGACCCTGGGTCCAGTCGTAGTTGTTCACCATCACAGCGGCGTTGTCCCCGGTGAAGTCGTAGAACCGCTCGAGCTGGCCGCGTATCCGCGCCACCCATTCGGCCACAGTCTCGGCCGGGTTCAGGTTCCGCTCCCCTGATTCCTTCGGGTCGCCGATCAGCCCGGTGGCACCACCCACCAATGCGAGGGGCCGGTGGCCGTGCTGCTGGAAGCGGCGAACGGTGAGGATCTGGGCGAGGTTGCCCAGGTGCAGGCTCGGCGCAGTGGGATCGAATCCGCAATACAGCGTGATCGAGCCGGCATCGGTCGCTTCCCTCAGCGCACCGAGGTCGGTGCTGTCTGCGATGAGCTCCCGCCAGAGGAGTTCCTCGATGATGCCGGCCACGGAGGCATTGTGGTCCATGGCACCCCGTGCGAGGCGCGCTGGCATCATGCGCGCGTGGCGTACTCCTCGGCGAAGATGAAAAAGGCTGCGGCCCACATCGTTGCCGTGGACCCGGCCTTCGCCGAGATCGTCGAGACCTCGCCGTTATGCACCATCGGAAAGGGATCACGGACCACCCTCACCCCCTTCCATTCCCTGGTGGGATCGGTGATCGCCCAGCAGGTCTCCGTCAAGGCTGCGGACTCCATCACGCAGAAGCTCCACGATCACCTCGATGGCGACGTCTCAGCGGGGAGGATCGTGACGGCGCCAGAGGATCAACTTCGGTCCGTTGGCCTATCCGGCGCCAAGGCCAAGACGATCAAGGGGCTCGCACACGCCGTTCACACCGGAGTTCTCGATCTGGAGAAAGCGCTCACGCATCCGGACGATTCCGCGGTCGTCGCCGAGCTGACAAAACTGTGGGGCATAGGACGCTGGACGGCCGAGATGTTCTTGATGTTCACCATGCACCGGTTGGACGTGTGGCCAACCGGGGACCTGGCGATGCGCAAGGGCTGGAACATCGTGCACGGAGCAGAAGGCGACATCGATCCGAAAATCATCGAACCGCTCGGTGATCCACTTCGGCCCTATCGCAGCGTGGTCGCGTGGTACTGCTGGCGTGCAGTGGAAGGCGGAAGCTCAAGCTGGTGACGAGGTGCGAAAACAACCGCGAATCCAAAAGAAGCCTGCGCCAATGACGGCGCCGACCGTATTCGCAAGCGCGTCCAGCACCTGTGGGTCACGGTCGGCCGTCAGGCCTTGCACGCCTTCCAAGGCCAGTCCGATGAGCGCCGCGACGATCGCGCTGGCCCAGATCCTCGGATTCCGCTGCGACAGAACCAATAGCACGGTCAAACCGAAGTAGCCGAAGCCGTGCAGCACGAAGTCACCGAAGAGGTAGGCGGGTTGAATCTGCTCGGTGTCTGCCGGCGCGATGGATCCGAGAACCAGAACGAGCAACCAGCCGGCTGCCAGCATCCGGGTGATCAGGAAGCGCACGTCAGGAAATCCAGCGGGTGCGCACCAGTGCCGTCTGAGCATGCAAGGAATCGAGTTGTTCACGCACTCGCTCAGGCGCAGTGCCACCGAATGCGTTGCGCGCGGCGAGTGCGCCTTCCACAGTGAGCACTTCGCGGACCTGTGGTGTGAGCTCGGCGTCGATGCTCGCGAAGTCCTCATCGCCGAGATCCCACAGTTCGACGCCACGATCCTCGGCCACCTTCACGCACGCACCGGCGATCTCATGCGCGCGTCGGAACGGCACACCTTGACGCACCAACCACTCGGCGATATCCGTGGCCAACGCGAAGCCTTCGGGAGCGGAGGCGGCCATTCGTTCGGTGTCGAACTCGAGCGTCGCGATCATTCCGGTCATGGCCGGCAGCACGAGGAGAAGTTGATCGACGGTGTCGAAGGCCGGCTCTTTGTCCTCTTGCAGATCGCGGTTGTAGCCGAAGGGCGTGCCCTTGAGCGTGGCCAGCAGTCCGGCGAGGTTGCCGATAAGCCTCCCGGACTTGCCGCGTGCGAGTTCGGCGACGTCGGGGTTCTTCTTCTGCGGCATGATCGATGAACCCGTCGACCATTCATCGTGCAGCGTCGCCCACGCGAATTCCCGGCTCGCCATCAAGATCACTTCCTCGCCGATGCGCGACAGGTGGACACCGATCATCGCGCCGACGAAGCAGAACTCGGCCACGAAGTCCCGGTCACTCACCGCATCGATCGAGTTCGCGAGCGCTTCGTCGAAGCCGAGCTCCTGGGCAACCAGCTGCGGATCCAATCCCAAACTCGATCCGGCGAGCGCACCGGCACCGAGGGGGGAACGCGCGGTGCGCTTGTCCCAATCGGCGAGCCGCTCCACATCGCGCAGCAGCGCATGGGAGTGCTTGGCGAGTTCGTGGCCGAAGGACACCGGCTGCGCGTGCTGCAGGTGGGTGAATCCCGGAGAGATGGTGTCGATGTGCTGCGCGCCTTGCGCGTTGATCGCCTCGACCAGATCGAGGACGGCAAGCGCGATCTGCCCTGCGGCATCACGGAGGAACAACCGGAAGTCGGTCGCCACCTGATCGTTGCGGCTACGTCCAGCCCGCAATTTCCCGCCGAGATCACCGAGCTTGTCGACGAGCATGCGTTCTATCGCGGTGTGGACGTCCTCATCTGCTGGGATCGGTGTGGCCGCGCCAGCGATGACCTCGGCGGAGAGGGCGTCGATGGCCTGTTCGATCTGCGCGAGTTCATCGTCGTTCAATAGTTCGGCTCTCGCGAGAACGTGAGCGTGTGCGCGCGTCTGCATGAGGTCGTACGGAGCCAGGCGCCAATCGAAGTGGGTGGACAGGCTCAATGCAGCCATGGTGTCGGAAGGTCCACTGGCGAACCGTCCGCCCCACAACCGCATGTTCTCGGTGTCCGACATCATCAACCCTTCTCAGACAAGTTCAGCAGCGTTGCACACAGCGCCTGCGCTTCGGCGCTATCGCGCATCACGATGATGATCGTGTCGTCCCCTGCGACCGATCCAACCGACTCGAACAACCCACTGCGATCTACGTGACCCGCCAGATACTGCGCTGCCCCCGGCGGGGTGTGCAGCACAGCGATGTTCTGCGCAGCCTCGGCCTTCAGCAGTGTCTCGTTCAGGATGCGCGGCAGACTCGAATCGCCGACCGGCATCGACGTGTGGCTCTTGTGTTGTTGGGGCTCTAGGTAGCGGGTG
>JBMTHB010000199.1:0-3483 GCA_049435845.1 Candidatus Nanopelagicales bacterium
CGTAGCTAAGTGGACGTGATTCGCTCCACCACGTAGTCGGCAACAGCCAGCGAGCTCGTCCACGCTGGGGAAACGGCATTGAGCATGTGCGTGGATCGCGTATCACCTTCCACCACGAAATCCATCTCGAGCTTGCCGCTCGGTACGTGCAACAACTGCGCCCGAACACCAGGCTTGCCGCGTTCGGTGAAATCGGCCGGACGAACCGACGGCACGAGTGCAGCCGCCTGCTTGACCAGATAAGAACGCGAGTACTTCGGTAGCTCCGCCCGCAGCAGGCCCGGAACGTCGTGGTGTTTGCTCGTCAAGAATCTCGGATAGCTGCGCACCACATCCCACAGTTCGTTTCCGCGCAGACCCGCGGTGCCGCCGTAGTCCTCGCGCCACAGCGCAGGGATAGCTGTCGGTCCGATCTTGGCGCGACCATCGACAGTCACCGTTAGGTGCACACCGAGGAACGGGTTGCGTGGATCCGGGACGGGATACACATGGCGCTGCAACCGGCCCGGTTCCCAGTTGCCGTACCAATACAGGCCCTTGAACGGCAGCATCCGGTAGTCCATGCCGAAGCCGAACCAATGCGCAACCGTGTCGGCATACAGACCCGCCGCATTGATTACGTGTCCGGTACTCCCCCGACCTTCCAGCACGCTCATCACCCCCCCGGGGCCGGCACGGGTCACGGAGTTACCGAGCACCACTCGACCACCGCGCTCGCGCACCCGCGCAGCAAGCTCCTCCACGACTCCCGCTGGGCTCGCCACCGCAGTATTCGGCGACCACAGTGCATTGCCGACGGTTCGTGCCAGGGGCTCGAGTTCGGCCAGACTCGCTTCGTCGATCAATTCCAGTTCCACGCCGTTTGCTTGTCCGCGTTCGAGCAACGTCATCAGTGCAGGCAGTTGCGTCTCGTCGGTGGTCACCACCACTTTGCCGTTCTCCCGCAGCGGCACACCGCGCTCTACGCAGAACTCCTTGAGCATCCGGTTGCCGTCACGCGTCAATCGGGCCTTCAGCGAATCGGGCGCGTAGTAGAAGCCAGCATGCAGCACTCCACTGTTGCGCCCGGACGCGTGCGCAGCAAGATGGTCTTCCTTGTCGTAGACGACGACGGAATCCGACGGGTTACGCGCCAACCATGCATCGGCGAGCGCCAGACCCACTACGCCACCGCCGATCACCACCAGATCGACTACAGCGTCACGCGCGGGCACATCCTCACCCTAGGTCCGAGCCGTTCTGGTAACGCGAGCCGTTCAGGTGTCACGTGCCGTGCGTGTTCCGCGGGCCGTGCGCCGAAGCCGTGTCAGCATGAACCCGTGGAACCCAAGGGTCACTCCGCTGACGGCGAGAACTCGACCGCTGGCGCATTGGGACTCGACGGCTTGCTGGAGTGGACCCAAGCGCGCTTCGTCGCGCGCACCGCTGCTAGGGCACTGCCCTCGCGTGCAGCCCGGCTCGATGAAGCCCATGGAAGCGTGCTGGCCCGAGCCCTAACGAGCCCGTACGACGAGCCGTTCGCAGATGCCGCAGCCCACGACGGATACGCAGTCTGCGGAGAGGGTCCCTGGACGATCGTCGAACTTGCGCACAGCGTCGCACTATCTCCGCACACTGCGATGCGCGTACGCGCCAAACAAATCCTGCCCGGCCATACCGACGCGGTGCTGCGCGTGGATCGTGCCGTGGCGACGGACCACGGCGGCACGCAGCAGGTCACCGCCCGCGATCCGCTCACCGATCTGCCGGAAGCAACGGCCCGTCCGGACTTCGGTGAGGGGATCGTGCACCGTGGCGCGATCCGGACAGCCGGCACCGAACTGGTGCACGCTCACACTCCGGTCAGCGCTGCCGTGCTGGCCTTGGCGGCAGCGGCGGGCCTGGACACAGTCGACGTCATCCCACCTCCGACGGTGGGGACGTTGGTGCTCGGCGCGAGTCTGCTGACCAGCGGCCCGCCGCGTGAGGGGCGCGTGCGCGATGCATTGGGCTGGACGATTCCGGCCCTCGTTGGTTCTCTCGGTGCGCGGGCCAATCCACCCGTTCGGGCACCGGACACCCGGGAATTGCTAATGCAGGAGATCGACGACGCGAACGTGGATCTCCTCATCACCACCGGTTCCACATCACCGGACGACGGCAACATCTTGCGCGAGGCTCTGCGCGACCTTGGCGCGCACTGGCTGGTCGACGGCATCATGGCCACCCCCGGCGCCCAGACGCTGCTCGTGCGGTTGCCGGATGGCCGACTCTTGCTCGGGCTTCCAGGTCAACCAACCGCAGCACTCGCCGGGATCCTCACACTGGGCGCTCCGGTGATTGCCGGACTACGTGGTGACCTGATCGAGCCGAGCAGATGCGAACCGAGTTCCGTGCCGCCGCGCGCGATCATCACCGCACCCGCCCCTGTCGCCGACTACGACGAAGACACGCTGTTGTGTCCTGTGCGGTTCATTCCAGCTACGACGACGAATGTGCACGATCGCGTCGCCCTCCCGTCGGCCACTCCACTTCAAGCCGACGGCCCCGCAGACCTGCGCGGCTGGGCGATCGCTGATGCCATAGCGGTCATTCCTCCTGGCGGGGCAGGCGCAGGAGATGAAGTTGATCTCATCGATCACCGCGGCCGACCTGCGACGCGCTAACGTATCCACCGGTGTTGGATCGATCGTGGGAGCGGCCATCGTGAATCGCGTGATTCGCACGATTCGAGGCATCACACATGGCTAGAGGAAACGACGGCGATTCCATCGAGCGTGAATCGAGTTTCACCGAAGCAGGGCGTCGTCTGCTGCTCTTCGGCGGTCGCAAGTACGGCCCGGTTGCCAACATCGCCATCCGTTTGGGCGTTGCGCTCGGGGCGCTGGTCGTCGCAGCTCTACTGGTCTACTCGGAACGGGACTGCTATGAAGACAACGGGGTACTCGGCGCCATCACGCTCATCGATGCCTTCTATTACGCGACCGTCAGCTTGTCCACGACGGGATACGGCGATATCGCACCGGTATGTCAGTCGGCGCGCCTAGCGAACATCCTGATCATCACGCCGCTGCGCTTCATCTTCCTGATCGTCTTGATCGGCACCACCATCGAAGTCCTCACCCGTCGCACCCGACAGGAATGGCGCACTCGCACTTGGAGGAAGCACGTGGAGAACCACACCATCGTCGTCGGATACGGCGTGAAAGGTCGTTCGGCTGCCCGTTCGCTCAAGGATGCCGGCTACGACGGGAACACGATCATCGTCGTCGCTCCCGACCGGGAGTCCGTCGATCTCGCCACCAGGGACGGGCTCGTCGCGATCCAAGGGGACGGTCGTAGCGAGGAGGTTCTGAAGGACGCGGCGGTCGAGAAGGCCGGTCGGGTGATCGTCGCGACGGACGAAGATGACACCTCGGTCCTGGTCACGCTCACGGCGAGAAGACTCGCCCGTCCGAACTGCACCATCGTCGCTGCGGTGCGCGAGTCGCAGAACGCGGACAT
>JBMTHB010000200.1:0-3479 GCA_049435845.1 Candidatus Nanopelagicales bacterium
GTGCGGTGCGAGTCCAGATCGCGATCGGCTCCTGGGGGGTCTCTTGACGGCTCTGCATGCTCGAGTGCGCGAACCGTGGACGAAGACCCTGTCGGACTATCGCGCCGCGTGCCGAACCCTCGGACGCGAAGTCCAGGTCCGACTTCCGGGGGGCGAGATGTTCGAGGGCGTGGCTCAGGACGTCGATGCGGACGGACATCTGCTCGTGGAAGTGGGGCAAACCGTGCGAACCGTGGTCGCCGGCGAGGTCCTGCATGCCACCATTGCGCCGTGAGCTACCCCACGAAACTGCTGGCGCCCGGTGAATTGATCGCGGTCGAGTTCAAGCCGCACTGGCGAGGCTTGATCTGGCCGGCTGTCGTTCTCATCGCCGAGGTCTTCCTGGGTACCTGGCTGTATTTCTCGGTGGCCGGATGGAGCATCGGGTCGTTCTCCTTGTCGTGGCTGCAACTGCCGATCCTGCTCGTGCTGGTGGGCATCTTGATCTGGCGCGTGATCCTGCCGTTTGCTCGCTGGTTCACGACTCAGTACGTCTTCACCACTCGCCGGATCATCATCCGGCGAGGCCTGTTGACCAAGCAGGGTCGAGATATGCCGCTGGCCAAGGTGAACAACGTCTCCTTCCAGGTCGGGCTGCTGGGTCGGATCTTCAACTACGGGGAACTGGAAATCGAATCGGCGAGTGATGATGGCGACATGTACATCCAGGATGTCCCGGATGTGGAGCAGATCCAGCGACTGGTCTACGAGTTGCACGAACTCGACGATGCGCGCCGGCGTGCCGGAGATGGCACACCCGATCGCCTTCCTCCGATGGATTAGATCGGGGTGGAGGCGTCCCGTTCGAGAAGTTCGGCGTTAGCCGGATCGGCGATTTCGTCCGCAGGAATGGCCGGAAACACCCACTTGCGGTAGGACCAGAAGCGGAACAAGGTGCCCAATCCCAGGCCGATTACGTTCGCGCTGATGTTGTCGGCCAAGGGGGTATCGAGTCGCAGGACGTAGTGGCTGAACCACAGGCATCCCACGGCGATGAGCATGGCCACGCCGTTCAAGGCGAAGAACAGCGGCAACTCCTTGACCATGTGGGAACGACCGCGATGCCGGAAGGTCCAGAAGCGATTACCGGCGTACGCGAAGATGGTGGCGACCGAGACGCTGATGACCTTCGCGGTGAGAGGCTTGTCGTAGAGCGGGCCTTCTCCGCCGGCGAATCGCAGGATGTTGAACAGACCGATGTCCACCACGAGCGCTGACAGCCCGACGATCCCGAACTTGGCAATTTCCCGGTAGAGATCGCCGAGTGTTGTCTGCAGGTAGCGGTAGCCGCGCACGATCACCTGCGCTCCCGGCATCGCTGAAGTCTAGCCAGCGCGCATGCCTGGGGGGTGGTCTTGCTGCGACTACGTTGGGTCAGTGACCGAATCGGGAACCACGTCGGATAGACCACGGGTGGGGATGGTCGGTGGCGGTCAGTTGGCTCGCATGAGTGCGGCTCCCGCGGCGGCACTCGGCATCGATTTCCGGGTGCTCGCGATGTCGCGAGATGACTCTGCGGCGCAAGTGGTGTCGGACGTAGCGCTGGGATCTCACGACGACGCGCAGGCTGTGCTCGCCTTCGCGCAGGGCTGCGATGTCGTCACTTTCGATCATGAACACGTACCACCGCCGATCTTGGAGCAGTTGGAGGCTCGAGGAGTACAGGTACGGCCCGGCCCGCATGCCTTGATCAACGCCCAGGACAAAGCCGTGATGCGTCACACGCTAGAAGGGGTCGGGGCGCCGCTGCCCAGGTGGCGCATCGTGGATTCAGTATCAGCAGCGGCCGCGTTCGCAGACGACGTGGGATTTCCCTTCATTCTCAAGACCAGCAGGGGTGGGTACGACGGCAAGGGGGTGTGGCGGGTCGTCGACGCAACCGAACTCCAGGCAGTCATGTCCATGCCCTTGCCACCGGGAGCTTCGTGGTTGGCCGAGGAGGCGGTTCCGTTCGTTCAGGAACTGTCCGCACAGGTGACCCGTTCGCCCGGTGGTCAAAGCGTCGCCTACCCGGTCGTGCGCACGGTGCAGGCGGATGGGATCTGCAGCGAGGTCGTGGCGCCGGCGCCCGGGCTCGACGCTGAGCGAGCGGTTGACGCCCAGCGAATAGCACTGGAAATCGCTGGGGCCTTGAACGTGACCGGCATGCTCGCGGTGGAGCTGTTCGATACCGGCGATCGGCTGCTCGTCAACGAGCTAGCGATGCGTCCACACAACTCCGGTCATTGGAGCATCGAAGGCGCGGTCACAAGTCAATTCGAGAACCACCTGCGCGCGGTGCTCGATCTACCGCTGGGTTCACCGACTATGCGCGCCCGAAACGCGGTGATGGTCAATATCCTCGGTGGGGACGTCGGAGATCTGTACTCGGCGTACCGCCATGTCTTCGCTCGTGATCCGGGACTGAAGGTGCATCTGTACGGGAAGTCGGTTCGGCCGGGCCGTAAGGTCGGACACGTGACAGCCGTCGGGGAGGATCTGGACGACCTGCTGGCTCGAACCCGCCACGCGGCCGAGTACTTCATGGGGGTCATCGATGAGTAGCGAAGCATCGGCCCTCGTCGGCATCTGCATGGGCTCGGATTCGGATTGGGTAACGATGAAGGATGCATCCATCGCGCTCGATGAGTTCGACGTACCCCATCGTGTGGACGTCCTTTCCGCTCATCGCATGCCCCAGGAGATGCTCGAGTACGGGCGATCAGCGCGTTCGGTGGGCCTGCGGGTGATCATCGCCGGCGCGGGAGGAGCTGCACATCTTCCTGGGATGCTGGCGTCGGTGACCGCTCTGCCGGTCATCGGGGTTCCTGTCAACGCGACTCCCTTGGACGGCATGGACGCCTTGTTGTCGATAGCGCAGATGCCCGCAGGGGTGCCCGTGGCCACCGTTGCGATCGGAGGTGCTCGCAATGCCGGGCTGCTGGCTGTGCGGATGCTGGCCATCGGTAATAGCGATCTGTTCGAGTCGATGGAGGGATTCCAGCGCGATCTGAATGCGACCGCTCGCGCCAAGGGTGAGTCCGTGCGGCGAGAGCGCTAGTTGCGAATCAGTTTCGGGTATTCGATCGCAGGACAGCGATCCATGATCATGACGAGCCCCGCATCGTCGACGCGCTGCGCGGCCGATTCGTCGATCACATCGAGCTGGAACCACACGGCGTGCGCGCCGATCGATATCGCCTGATCGGCGAATTCGCCGGCTCGGTCCGAGCGGACGAAAACATCCACGACATCCGGTGCACCGTAGTCCTGCGCGGCTGCCTCCAGCGAGTTGAAACCCGGCTGGCCGAGCACAGTCTCGGCTCGTGGATGAATGGGCACTATCTGCTTGCCGATCGATTGTAGAAAACGGGCCACTCGATAAGCGGCTCGCTCGGGGCTGTCTCCCAGGCCTACGACGAACCACAGCCGCGAGGTGATCAGCAGATCACGGATCTGCT
>JBMTHB010000201.1:0-3477 GCA_049435845.1 Candidatus Nanopelagicales bacterium
GGGGAGGAAGGGATGCGGCTTCTTGCGCGCGGGTGCGAACAGACCTTCCGCAGCCAACGTCGCCTGTAGTTGAGCCAACCGAGCCAGGAGTTCTCCCAGCCCCACGGCGCGGATGGATCGGGCGCGTAGTTGGAGTGAGCCCCGGCCGGTCCAGAACTCCGGCCTGGCCCACACCACGAGGCGCTGGCCGAGCTCCAGCGGCGGGTCCATGCGACCGATCAGTTCGGAGTCGGCCACCACGGACAAGGAGACATCTGCTTCGGTGTCGCGCAGCGAAAAGAACTGCATGCGCGTGCGCGGACGTGGCTTGAAATCCGCTACCTCACCCTCGACCCAGACCGCACCGAGTTTGCCGATCCAGTCACCGAGCATGCGAGAGACGGTGCGCACCGGAACAGGTGAATCAGGACCGGTCTCGAGCGCCATGGGGGAAGCGTAGGTGGCGGAGAGCATGCAGGTCGAAGCCCGCGTTGTGAGCACGCATATCCCGCATACGATGGGAGACATGGCCGACGCTCCCAAGACCGACAGCACGACCCGCAGAGTCCTGGTCGCTGCCCCTCGCGGGTACTGCGCTGGGGTGGATCGTGCGGTGGTCACCGTCGGGAAGGCTCTGGAGCTGTACGGGTCGCCGGTGTACGTCCGCAAGCAGATCGTGCACAACAAGCACGTGGTCGAGACCCTCGAAAAGCGCGGTGCGATCTTCGTCGATGAGGTGGCTGAGGTGCCCGAGGGCGCGACCGTCGTGTTCTCAGCCCACGGAGTAGCGCCCGAGGTGCACACCCAAGCGGCCGACCGCGGCTTGAAGACGATCGATGCCACCTGCCCGCTGGTCACCAAGGTGCATTCCGAAGCCAAGCGGTTCGCGGCGGAGGGTTACGACATCATTCTGATCGGCCATGAGGGACACGAAGAAGTCGTCGGAACGATGGGTGAGGCACCCGAGGCCATCACCCTGGTCGAGGATCCCCAGTCCGCTGAAACCCTCGAGGTGAAGGATCCGGACAAGTTGATCTGGCTTTCGCAGACCACCTTGTCCGTCGACGAGACGATGCAAACGGTCGACACGTTGAAGAGCCGCTTCCCGAACCTCATGAGCCCGCCTAGCGATGACATCTGCTACGCGACCCAAAATCGCCAGATCGCGGTCAAGGAGATTGCTCAAGACAGCGATGTGGTGATCGTTGTCGGCTCGGGTAACTCCTCGAACTCCGTTCGCCTGGTGGAAGTGGCGCTCGACGCCGGAGCAGGTGCTGCGTATCGCGTCGACTCGGCAACCGAAATCGATCCTGCCTGGTTCGAGGGGGCGACCACGGTCGGCGTCACTAGCGGAGCATCGGTTCCGGAGATCTTGGTGACCGACGTGCTCGCTTGGCTAGCCGATCATGGGTTCGGTCAGGTCGAGGAGGTGCAGACCGCCGAGGAAACCCTGGTCTTCGCACTGCCGCCGGAACTGCGACGCGATATGAAGGCCGCTGCGTCGTCAGCGAAGCCGTCGCCGTAGCGCGACGATCACCAACGCTGCTGCGGTAGAGCCGACGATCCAGATCCAGTTGCCACCGAGCAGGAAGAAGACCACGACCGCTCGTCCGGTGATCCCCGTCGATGTGACGCCGACTTGTCCGGCCGTGAGGCTGGCGATGAGGAAGGCGATGGGTGGAGCGAAGATGGCGTGGATCCCGTCACTGGTGCGAACGGCGAATGCGGCGAAGATCGAGACGATCAACAGACCGATGCCGGTGATCAAACCCGGTTCACCGCCGAAGAACAGCGTTTCCCCGAACGCCAAGATGACCGTGACGCCGATGGTGACCGCATAGACACCCAGTGCAGTGAGCGATCCGGATCCGCGGCGCTGATCATCCGGGCGCGATGCGCGCCGTTCACGTCGTCGTTCATCGCGTGAGGGCAGATCCTGGACGGTGCGTGCTGCGCCCGACATCACCTGAAGCGCCGGAGCAGGTTCACCACTGGAAGCGGTCGGAAGGATGGGCACCGGCTCGGCGACTACTTCGTCGATCACGATCTCCGGCGGGAGGAATTCGTCGCCGTTGGGTGCGCCGGGATCATCGCCCCGCGCCATCGTGCGCAGCCGACGAGCCTGCATCGAGCCGATAGCGGTCAGCGCGTCGTCGCGCTCGGGTGCGCCGCGACTGCGGAACAGTCGTCCTTCCTTCTCGGGTGCGGCGACCAACTCCACCGCGGACTCCGGTACCTGCGGTTCGGGAAGCGGCGGGTCCGGGAAGCGCATGCCGCCTTGGGGCGTGGGTTCGGCGGTGGGAGGGGCGGCAGGGGGAGCAACTGGCTGCTCGGATGCCGGCTCGCCGGCCGCGTCACCGGACTCGGTTTCCGGACGGAAGAGGTGGGCGAACTCATCCGGCGTACCGCCGCCGCCACCCATCTGCGTCACAAGGCCACACGTTATCTGCTCGTCCCAGCCCAGAGCGATCACCGAGCGCTCGAAACGTGGCATGCTCGTAGAGCCAGGGCAGTCCGCTCCGTACGATGCCTGCGAGCCACCTAGGATCGCCGGTTGTGGCGCTCACCATCGGAATTGTCGGCCTGCCGAATGTGGGTAAGTCGACGCTGTTCAACGCGTTGACCAAGAACGACGTTCTTGCCGCGAACTATCCCTTCGCGACGATCGAGCCGAATACCGGCGTGGTGGGAGTGCCGGATGCTCGATTGGGCAAGCTCGCCGAGATCTTCAGTTCGGCGGAGATCATTCCGGCCACGGTCACTTTCGTGGATATCGCGGGAATCGTGAAGGGCGCATCGGAAGGTGCTGGTCTAGGGAACAAGTTCCTGGCGAATATCCGCGAGTCGAACGCGATCTGTCAGGTGCTTCGTGCTTTCCACGACGACGATGTTGTTCACGTGGAGGGACGCGTCTCTCCGGCGGAAGACATGGAGACGATCAATACCGAGTTGATTCTGGCCGACTTGCAGACTCTCGAGAATGCGATTCCGCGCCTGACCAAGGAAGCGCGCAACGACAAATCAAAAGCCTCCGCGCTCGCGGCTGCTGAAGAGGCTGCGGGAATTCTGAATGCGGGCACGACCTTGTTTGCGTCAGGATTCGACGCCGAGCCGATTCGTGAGTTGTTCCTGCTGACCGCCAAGCCTTTCCTGTACGTGGTGAACTGCGATGAGGAGCAACTCGTCGACGTGGATTTCAAGAAGCAGATGCGCGAACTCGTCGCCCCGGCCGAAGCGGTCTTCTTGGACGCCAAAGTGGAATCGGAGTTGGTGGAACTACCCGACGACGAAGCCCTCGAGTTGCTGCAGTCGGTGGGCCAGCAGGAGTCGGGCCTGGATGCCCTTGCCCGCGTTGGATTCGACACCCTCGGGCTGCAGACGTACCTAACGGCAGGTCCCAAGGAGGCGCGTGCCTGGACAATCCCGAAGGGCGCGACAGCACCGGAGGCTGCCGGAGTGATCCACACCGACTTCCAGAAGGGCTTCATCAAGGCCGAG
>JBMTHB010000202.1:0-3473 GCA_049435845.1 Candidatus Nanopelagicales bacterium
CCCCCCCCACTTCGTTCTAGTACGCCCTTTCCGAACAACAAGCCTTCCGACCCCGTTTCCATGTGCAAGGATTCAGCGTGTCCGTGACCGATCCCGCGAGAACCGATCTCGGGTACACCGACCCCGACCCGCTGCGCTCCGGTCCCTGGACTCGTGCCCAGGTCATCGTCCTACCCCTCGCCTCGGTCCTACTCGCCTTCTCCATCGGCGGCATCCTCATCTGGCTGCAGGGGGTCAATCCGCTCACCGCCTACTGGGTGCTGTTCTCCTCTGCGCTGGGCGATGTCGATGGGCTCACCCGCGTCATGGAGAAATCCACACCCCTCGTGCTCACCGGACTCGCGGTGACTGTGGGCCTGCGCACGGGCCTGTTCAATATCGGCGCCCAGGGACAGTTGCTCGTAGGCGCGATCGGCGCTGCCTGGGCCGGCTACAACTTTCAGATGCCGACATTGATCCACATTCCCTTCGCGATCGCCTTCGGCATGCTGTGCGGCGCCGCCTGGGCATCCATCGCCGGCGCCTTACGTGCCTATCGAAACGTCTCCGAAGTGATCACCACGATCATGCTGAACGCGGTGGCGATCGCGCTCGTGGACTACCTCGCTAGTCGGCCGCTGAAGGAACCGGACCAGCCGCTCACCCGCACCCCGGAGATCGCCGAGACCGCCATGCTTCCGGACATCGGCATCGTGCCTTCGGGATTCGTCATCGCGCTCTTCGTGTCGTTGTTCTTCGGCTGGTTCCTCGCCCGCACCACTCAAGGTTTCCGATTCAACACCGTAGGCCTGAATCCGAGTGCCGCCAATTACGCCGGTATCGGTGTGAAGAAGACGATCTTCCTGGCTATGGCGGTCAGTGGCGCGCTTGCCGGTATGGGTGGAGCGGTGGAGACGCTGGGCATCACGGGTCGATTCGAGCCGACATTCAATGCGGGTCTCGGATTCGACGGCATCACCATCGCCCTGTTGGCGCGCGCCAATCCGATCGCGACCATTCCAGCGGCGCTCCTGGTGGGAACCCTGCGCTCGGGTGCGGCCTCGCTGCAATTCCAGACCGGCATCGAACCCGAAGTGGTGGACGTGATCCTTGCGCTGACGCTGCTGTTCGTGGCCGCACCGATCGTGGGACGCCTGCTGTTCCGCGGCCGCGCTCAGAAGCAGACAACCGTCAGCTCCGGTTGGGGTGGCTCATGAGGGCCCGGTACGCCTACACGCTGGCCATAGCGATCACCGCGGGCATCATCGTCGCCTTCGTAATGGACGAGAATCGAACCGTCTCGGTGCTGTCTTTCTCCCTCCGTTACGCCGTTCCACTCATCCTGGCGGCGATGGTCGGCATCGTCTGCGAACGCAGCGGTGTGATCAACATCGGCATCGAAGGACAGATGCTGATGAGCGCCTTCGCCGGATTCTTCGGAGCGGCCATCACCGGGAACCTGATCCTGGGAACCATGATCGGTGTCGGTACCGGCATGATCATGGGAGCTTTCCTGGCCACCGGTGCGGTCACGTGGAAGATGGATCAGATCATCGCGGGAACCATCATCAACATCCTGGCCACCGGTTTGTCTTCGTTCTTCTACTCCCAGGGCTATGTATTGCCTGCGATCACACCCAAGTTGCGCATCCCGATCCTCGCCGATATTCCATTGATCGGGCCCGTCTTCTTCGACAACGGCCTGTTCACCTACGCCGCTCTCCTGACCGCACTCTTGTTGTGGGTACTGCTGTTCAAGACCATCTGGGGACTGCGCACCCGATCGGTGGGTGAGAAGCCCGGCTCGGCCGATACCTCCGGGATCAACGTGCAGCGCACCCGGTTCATCAACGTCACCTTGGCGGGTGCGCTCGCTGGATTGGCCGGCGCCTACCTGTCCATCGAGGCGGCGAGCACCTTCGAGCGGGGTCTCACGGCCGGCCGTGGCTTCACCGCCTTGGCGATCATGATCTTCGGGGCGTGGAACCCCATCGGTGCGATGGCGGCGGCGCTTTTCTTCGGATTGGCCAATGGAGTTGCAAGTCAGCTGCAGGCCGACGAAGTCATCGCCATCCCGCAGCAATTCATCAACATGCTGCCGTACATCCTGACCATCGTGCTGCTGGCGATCGTCTCCGGGCGCATCAAGCCTCCTGCAGCCGTCGGCAAGCCGTACGAGAAGGAATAGGGGAGAGGTATGCCTGCTTTCACTCCTTCCGGTACGCCGGTTCTGGAGGCCCGTGATCTCACAAAGCGCTTCCCGGGAGTCGTAGCGAACAAGGATGTGTCGCTCACCATCCATAAGGGGCAGATAGTCGGGCTCCTGGGGGAGAACGGTGCCGGCAAATCCACCCTGGTCAAGATGATCTACGGCCTGTACGAGCCGGACGAAGGTGAGATCCTGATCAACGGTAAGCCGGTCCGGCTCAAGGGCCCGCGCGATGCCATCAAGCGTGGCATCGGCATGGTGCATCAGCACTTCCAATTGGTGCCGGTCTTCACCGTGGCCGAAAACGTGATCCTGGGCGACGAACCGCACACGTCGATCTTCGTCGACATGAAGAAGGCGACCGCGGAGGTCGC
This sequence comes from Candidatus Nanopelagicales bacterium, assembly GCA_049435845.1. GTDB lineage: Bacteria > Actinomycetota > Actinomycetes > S36-B12 > S36-B12 > S36-B12. The sequence continues at coordinate 2,563 of JBMTHB010000202.1, forward strand.
GCGGCTATCAGAGCAGTACGGACTGAAGGTCGACGTCGACGCCAAGGTCGAGGACCTCCCCGTCGGTGCGCAGCAGCGCGTGGAGATCCTCAAGGCGCTGTATCGCAAGGCCGAGATCTTGATCATGGACGAACCGACCGCAGTTCTCACGCCGCAGGAGACCGACGAACTGTTGAAGGTAATGCGCGGATTCGCCGACAACGGTGTTGCGGTCATCTTCATCACGCACAAACTTCGCGAAGTCCTGGCGATTGCGGACACCATCGAGGTGCTGCGCGGCGGCCAGGTGGTCGGCACCACCACCCCCGATCAGACCGACCAAGCCGGTTTGGCGCAGATGATGGTGGGCCGAAGTGTCCTGTTGCGGGTGGACAAGAAACCCGCCTCGCCGGGAAACGTCGTGCTTGAGGTCGAGAATCTCAACGTGGAAGGCGGTCTCGGCCTTCCCGCGGTGACCGATGTGTCGCTTGACGTCCGGGCCGGGGAGATCGTCGGCATTGCCGGCGTGGAGGGCAATGGCCAGCGCGAACTGGTGGAAGCGCTCACCGGCCTGCGAAAGTACCGGGCCGATGTTGTCACGATCAATGGACGCGACGCCGTGGGCGCCACCCCGCACACCATTCACGACATGGGAGTGGGACACGTGCCGGAGGATCGGGAGAAGGACGGTGTGGTCGGTCCGTACTCGATCGCGGACAACATGGTGTTGAACCGATTCGATGAGCCGGAGTTCGCCTCGCGTGGCATTCGCAATCGCAAGGCGGTAAGCAACCTGGCGACCACTCTGGTGAAGGACTACGACGTACGTACGCCCTCCATCCAGACCACGGCGCAATCGCTTTCCGGTGGCAACAAGCAGAAAGTGGTGATCGCCCGCGAACTCGCGGCGAATCCGAGTCTTCTGATCGCAT
>JBMTHB010000203.1:0-3472 GCA_049435845.1 Candidatus Nanopelagicales bacterium
GCACGGGAGTGGTGCATCGATGCCAAGGACCAAGCGTCCCAGATTCATCGGATGCAAGCCATCGGCATCCTTGCCTGGATCCATGAGTTCGAGCACCCGATTGGCGTCCAGATGCTTCGGCAGCGGTAACTGCACGATGTAGCCGGTCACCGCCGGATCGGCATTCAGGCGTGCAATCTCAGCTTCAAGTTCGACCTGAGTGGTGTCCGCCGGTAAATCGACGCGGATGGATGCGATACCTACTTCCGCACAATCCTTGTGCTTACCGCCCACGTAAGCGTGGGAACCGGGATCATCACCGACGAGAACCGTTCCCAGTCCGGGTGTGATGCCGCGTCGAGACAACTCTTCGACTCGACGCCCGAGTTCCTGCTTAACGTCCGACGCCGTCCGCTTGCCATCGAGGATCACCGCACCCATACGCCTGAACACTTCCCCTTCATCCGATCGCCTTCACCTTCTCGCGGACACTACAACGGCGAGAAAGGCCAACAGCAGTCCCGCGTAGAGGTTGGGGGTGATGACAGAGCCGGACGTCGGCGCTAGCAGGTCCCATGCGAGTGCACCGGACAACTGACCTGCGATAGCCGAAAGCGCGAAGCGGAGCACACCCAGCATCGGCACCACCCAGGCTGATGCGGCGATGAAGGCGACCCCGATGGGTCCGCCCAGGTAAAGCCAGGGGTCCGGGGGTAGCGCGTCCCAGGGGAATGGTTGCCCCAAAAGGGAAACGACGATCACAGCGACCATCAGCGCACAGGCACCCAGCACGAAGTTCAATCCACTCGCTGCCCAGGAACTTCCTGAAGCGCGGGAGACTCGACCGTTGATCGCCTGTTGGAAGGCCACTAGCGCACCGGCGAGCACCGATGCGACGACCGCTCCCAGCGCAAGGGTCGATTGCGACAGTCGGGGAAGTACGGAGACCACCACAGCGAGCAGGCCCATCACTCCCGCCAGGAATCGCAGCGGAGTGATGGCGAGTACGCCCGCAGCGCCGATACCCAATCGGTCGATGATGAGGGAGTTGCTCGTCTGACCCGCCACGACCGCGACACTGAATAGTGCTACGCCCAGCACCGGGACAGACAGGCTCTGCGCCCAGACGAAATAGGCACCCAGGAAACCACCGATCAATTGCCAGGGTCGTAGATCCCGAGCACCGACGGCCTTAACAAGCCGCCGAACACCGGTGCGTCCGGACTTCGTCACGGCCAACAGCACGACAACCACAAGAAGACCGGTGCTGAAACTGACCGTGGCCGCGTCCAGCCCGCTATCCAATTCGATGGACAGTTGCCCGTTGATCCGGGCCTGGGTCGCCGTCATAAGGCCGACCGCGAATGCCACTAACCATGGCAGCGCACGGCGCTGTTCGGCCCTCGTGGACGAGCCCATTCCGTTAGTGGAAGAAATGACGGGTACCCGTGAAATACATGGTGATGCCGGCGCTTTGCGCCGCTTGGATGACCTCGTCGTCTCGTACGGATCCTCCCGGCTGCACCACGGCCCGAATACCACCGTCGATCAGTACCTGGAGCCCATCGGCGAACGGGAAGAACGCATCCGACGCGGCTACCGAACCGGGCGCTCGCTCTCCCGCGCGCTCGACCGCAAGGCGCGCCGAATCGACCCGATTCACCTGGCCCATGCCGATGCCTACGGCTGCTCCGTTCGTGGCCAACAAGATGGCGTTGGATTTCACGGATCTGCAGGCGGTCCAGGCGAACTCCAGATCGCGCATCAACGCATCCGTTGCCGACTCACCGCTGACCAGTGTCCAGGTACCGGGGTCGTCACCCGGTGATGCGACATCGTCGATCGATTGCAGCAACATGCCACCCGAGATGGTCCGTCCCTCCATGCGGCGCCCAGGGTGAGGACCGGTGACACGAAGTATGCGCAGATTCTTCTTCTCGCGCAGGGTCTCGAGGGCGTCGTCATCGAAATCCGGGGCGATGATCACCTCCGTGAACACCTCCGCCATCGCACTCGCCAATTCACGGGAGACGGTCCGGTTCACCGCCACTACTCCCCCGAAGGCGGATACCGGATCTGTGGCGAACGCCTTGCGATAGGCCTCCTCGGTGTCGATTCCGATTGCGATGCCGCATGGATTCGCGTGCTTGATTATCGCGACAGCGGGCTCGACGAAATCGAAGGCGGCGCGTCGAGCGGCATCAGCATCGACAAAGTTGTTGTAGCTCATCTGCTTTCCGTGGAGTTGCTCCGCGGTCGCGACGCCGGGCTCGTGCGTGTGCGCCACGTACACAGCGGCGCTCTGGTGCGGATTCTCCCCGTACCGAAGGATGTCGCGACGCGACCAAGAGGCACCGATCCACGCAGGGAACTCCGATTCGCCATCTACCACTTCGCTGGCGAGCCACGCGGCTACTGCGGTGTCGTAGGAGGCGGTGTGGGCGAAGGCGTCAGCCGCGAGTGCGGCTCGCTGCGCGCCGGTGAAGCCACCCGCGCCCACCGCGTCCAATACTTCTGCGTATCGCTGCGTGGACACCACCACGGCGACGTTCGCATAGTTCTTCGCCGACGCGCGGACCATGGCCGGTCCACCGATATCGATCTGCTCGACGCACGCATCTATCCCGGCCCCCGATGCGACCGTGTCCGTGAATGGATAGAGGTTGACCACGACGAGTTCGAAGGGGGCGATTCCCAAGTCCTGGAGCTGCTGTCGATGCTGATCCTTGCGCACATCCGCAAGCAGACCTCCGTGGATGTGCGGGTGCAGAGTCTTCACGCGTCCGTCCAGACATTCGGGGAACCCCGTCACCGAGTCCACCGGTGTGACCGGAACCCCAGCAGAGGCGATGACGGCAGCCGTACTGCCCGTCGACACGATTTCCACGCCAGCAGCGTGCAACCCCTGCGCCAGTTCCGTGAGGCCGGTTTTGTCGTAGACAGATATCAGAGCCCGGCGCACGGCCAGACGATCACCAGCTTCCCTCACCCGAATGACACCGACCTTCCATCGACGACGAGTCCTCGATCCACGATGCCCTGGACGATATCGACAAGCAGCACGCGCTCAACCTGCTTGATGCGTTCATGGAGCGAGGACTCGTCGTCATCATCGCTGACGATGACGGGCTGCTGGGCGATCAACGGGCCGGTGTCGATTCCAGCATCGACCACATGGACCGTGCACCCGGTGACTTTCGCGCCGTATGCCAGCGCATCGCGAACCGCGTGGGCGCCTGCGAAGGCAGGGAGCAGTGCTGGATGGGAGTTGATGATGCGTCCGGGGAATGCGCCCAGGACGCTGGGTCCCAGCACCCTCATGAAGCCTGCACACACGACGTAGTCCGGCGATATCGCCACCAATCGGTCGGCGAGTTGCTCGTCCCACACCGCTCGATCCGCGGTGATCGGGACGACGAACGTCGCGATTCCTGCATCCGAAGCACGAGTGAGGGCCGTCGCATCCGCGACATCCGAGCCGGCGGCTGCGATC
>JBMTHB010000204.1:0-3413 GCA_049435845.1 Candidatus Nanopelagicales bacterium
TACGCTGCAAGGGTTCGAGTGCGAGATGTAGCGCAAGCGCGAAGGGAGAGCCGTGGCGATCGTCGGGACCGAGCGCACGGCGCGGGATCGCCGCACCGCCGGACAGCAGATTCGCGCCCATGTGGCGCTCACGAAGCCACGCATCATCGAACTGCTGCTCGTCACCGCTGTGCCCACCATGTTCCTGGCCGCTCAGGGGTTGCCAACCTGGCGCGCGACGGTAGCGGTGCTCGTCGGGGGAGCCTGTGCGGCTGGCGCCGCGAACACATTCAACAGTTTGTACGACCGGGACATCGATGCGCTCATGCATCGCACGATCCACCGACCGGCCGTTCTGGGCAGCGTCTCGATCCGAGCAGGCTTCATCCAGGGCCTCGTGCTGAGCGCGGCGAGCATCGTCGTGTTGTCGGTGCTCGCCAATCCGCTGTCCGCGCTCCTAGCGCTGCTGGCCATCGTCGGGTACGCCGTGGGATACACGATGGTGCTGAAGAGGCGCACCGATCAGAACATCGTGTGGGGTGGTGCCGCTGGGTGCATGCCCGTGCTGATCGCGTGGTCGGCGGTCACCGGTTCGCTGTCGTGGGCGCCGGTCGTACTGTTCATGATCGTCTTCTGGTGGACTCCACCCCACTACTGGCCACTGGCGATCAAGTACCGCGAGGATTACCGCGCGGCGGGGGTGCCGATGCTTCCGGTGGTCCGATCGCCCCGGAGCGTCGCACGACACATCGTGACCTACTCCTGGTTGATGGTGGTGACCTCGTTGTCGCTTATCTTCGTCGCCCCGGTGGGATGGGTCTACGGACTGGGTGCTGCGGTTGTAGGTGCGGTCTTCCTAGTTCAGGCCTATCGATTGTGGGGGAGCATCCGCAAGTGTGCGTCGGATTCCGCGAACGAGGGAAGCGGCGTTCAGTCGGAAGGCACGCCTGACTACTCTCCTCTAACTTTGAAGATCGCCATGCAGTTATTCCACGGGTCGATCAGTTACCTGGCCATCATCTTCCTGCTGGTAGCGGTCAGTCCTTTCGTGGGCTGATGCTTCAGGTGACGCTGACCGTTCCACCGTGGTGGGCAGGGCTTTCCCCACGAACGCGCAAAGTAGGGGGTAGGAACAACACGGCGATCCACACCGCGATCGCCCCCAGGACATGGATGGCGACCAGTAGCTCGGGCAGATCGGTGAACCACTGCGTGTAACCGATGATCCCTTGGATGATCGCGATGCCCAGCAGGATGGTGGTTCGACGCATCAGTGGTGCAGGCGCATGGGCAACCTTGGATGCGACAAGCAAACCGATGGTCAGACCCATGAAAAGCAACACGCTGTCGGCATGGAGCCAGGCGATAGTGCGAAGGTCCAGATCGAACCGGACCTGCACGTCGATGTCGCCCGAGTGGGGACCGCTGCCTGTGGTGATCACACCGAGTACCACGACCGCGAATGTCGCAGCCACGACCGCCCAGGTCAGATAGCGGAGCGGGGTTGGTACCAGCCACCGGATCGGTCGGTCCCCCCTTTCGCCCGAGCGCACGACCAAGGCGACGCAGGCGGCCACGAGCGCGATGGACACCAGGAAATGAGCTGAAACCGTGTAGGGGTTGAGTCCTGTGAGGACCGTCACGCCGCCAAGAACGGCCTGCACCACCGTGCCGATAAGCGGGACGCACGCCAGTAGGGTCAAGACTCCCCGCGCCGGCAATCCCCCCCGCCGGCGCCGCCACCGATCCAATAGAGCAGCGAGCACTGCGGCTATCGCGGCGATGGCGAGGACGAAGGTGAGTAGTCGATTGCCGAATTCGACGTACTTGTGCCAGGACTCCATTTGGCCGGACGTCGGTACTAGCGAGCCCTCGACGCATTCGGGCCAGGTAGGGCAACCCAGGCCGCTTCCGGTGATACGTACCACAGCGCCGGTGAGAATGATGCCCGCCTGCACTACGAGATTGGCTACATAGACACTGCGGACCCATCGGGGGGACCGGCCCGGATCGCGAACCGGATGTCCCAAGGAGGGTGCAGGGTCGCGGACCGTCGTGGACACGTCTTTCAGACTAACCCGTGCTGGATGGGTGTGCCGAGGACACCGTTAGCGCCATCGAAAGAGCCGGATCGCGAGTGCGCTGCCGAGCAGGCACCACGCCACTAGGACGCCGATTGATGCTACGGATCCGGTGCCTGCAAGGTCGACCATCGCTCCGGTGGGCAACCAGGCGACGACCGATCGATAGGGCAACGATTCGGCCGGAACCAGCACACCACCGAACAAGATGGCAACGATGAATACTCCGTTTGCCAACGCAAGAACCGTCTCCGAACGAACCGTTCCACCGAGCAGGAACGCCCACGGAACCACGGCGAAGAGTCCGAGCACGGCGCTGAACATGAGCCACGCCATGGAAGCGAAAGTGATGGAGTTGGTCCCTTCATGTCCACCGACCAGGGACGCCACGATGATCAAGGCGGAGAGTGCGCCGATCGTGCTCACCGCGATGGCGGCCACGGTGCCCGCGATGATGGCGCTTCGTGGGAGCGGGGTAGTGCCGAGGTACGCGAAAGAGCCGTACCTGCGCTCGAATGCCACGGAGATGGCCGGTGAGGTGAAGCCAGCGGCGAGCACCACGATCACCGTGGTGACAAGGATCGCCGGGGTATTCGTGGAGAGTAGTTCAGTGCGTGTCATCACCACGAAGGCTGCGATCGGGATTCCCAACAGCAGGAGGAGTTGTTCGCCGTTTCGCCACGTAGCAGCGAGCGTCCAGCGGCAATGCAGGGCCACGAGTGAGATCCAGCTCACCCGCTCCGCCGTCGGCCTCACCATCGCTCACCGCGCAGCGCGCTCCAAAGCACCGATCCGAGATCGGCTGTGGTGATGTCCGCGGGCACCGAATGCTGAGCGCACCAGGATGACACTATGGCCATCACGGACGGGTCGATGTCGGTTGGCAGGTGGATTACGTACGAGATGGTGTCGGCAACGCCGGATCGGCCGATGGACGAGATGGTGCGACACGACGTCCCACTGGGCAGCGCGGCAAGCACGGCTCGCCCATCCAGAGGACGTGGGCTGCGCACGATAAGTGCATCGCGGGGGCGTAACTCCTCCACCAAGCTAGCGAGAACCAGCGAACCTTCACGCAGCACCACCACGGCATCCGCGAAGGCCTCCACATCCTCGACGAGGTGCGTAGCGACGATCATGGACACACCCTGGCTGCGTTGGTTTCGCAGGATCGCCTGCAGGTGGTCTCGGCCGATCGGATCAACACCTGCCGTGGGCTCATCCAGCAGCAACGCGGTCGGATTCCCGACCATCGCAGCTGCCCAGGAGACCCGGCGCTGTTCGCCGCCCGATAGCCGCCGGATTGGCGCACGGGTATCCGGATCCACGTCGACCGACCGCAGCACCTCGTCG
>JBMTHB010000205.1:0-3381 GCA_049435845.1 Candidatus Nanopelagicales bacterium
TATCCTCTTTTGCTTTCTATACCCGCGCGGCTACTGCGCGACCTGGGAGATCTGATACGTCTGCGGATTCTGTGCGGCGTGCGGATGCGCATCACCGGAATAGACCTTGAGCTTCTTGATTTGCTGGCGTCCCAACTTGTTGTGCGGGAGCATCCCCTTCACGGCCTTCTCGATGGCCCGCTCGGGGTCAGTGGCGAGGAGATCCTCGTACGTGGTGGACTTCAGGCCGCCCGGGAAACCGGAGTGCCGGTAGGCGATCTTCTTCTCTCGCTTTTGGCCGGTGAGTGCGACTTTGTCGGCATTGATGACGATCACAAAATCGCCGGTATCCACGTGTGGCGCGAACGTGGGCTTGTGCTTGCCGCGCAGCAATGTGGCGACGTGGGTAGCGAGTCGACCCAGGACTACGTCGGTCGCGTCGATGACATGCCAGCTGCGGACGACCTCACTGGACTTGGGCGTATAGGTGCGCACGGGACGCCGCCTCTCGTAGGAACCGGATTCTGTACTCGGCCGGGTTGGCCGAGCCGTACTGGACGCCTTCCGGGCGCCCAGGCCGCCTACCAGGGGGCGGACGGCAGTGACTAAGGCTACCGGGAAGGCTTTCGACCCCACCGATCGGCCCGGATTCCACGAATCGGAGGCACATGACGGCTCGCCGGTCTAGCCTGCACAGCGACCAAGGAGGTTCTATGCGCACCCGCGTTGCCCTGGCCGCTTGCATTGCTCTGATGGCGAGCGCGGTAGGCACGGCTCTGCCCGCTCACGCGGCACCCGGCGCCTCGGATATTTCCAAGGCAGGTTTCGAGACGACTGTTCCACCTGCCGAGTCGCCGAAGGTAGTCTCCCCCGAGTTCTACTACGACTCCGCAACCTCCACGTACTACCTACTCACCACGTCCATGCCGCCCACCCAGTATCGATCGAGCGATGGGGTGAACTGGTCTGCCGTCGGGAACACCTTGCCCATGGGCTTGGACTGGTCGATCGTGCAGGAAGGTCCCTCGGCCTACCGCCTTTACTACGCGGAGATGGCGCCCACAGCGCAGGGCAGCGGCCCCCCCAAGCCATGTGCACCCGGGTCGAAGTATCTGCGGTACGCGACGTCCAGCGATCTGGTCACCTGGACTCCTCAACCCGGAGTGCTGCTCGACGACGTGGGATGCGGGGTTCCCCATGTCATGAAGACCAGGGACGGTCGGTACTTCCTGTATTTCAACAAGCAAGACACGCAGCACGGTGTGCGCGTGGCGACGTCGAATGACGGTCTGAGTTGGAGTGAACGCCCTGGCATCATCGCGGACACAGAAGACTTGGTCGACCCCGCGCCGATCGAGATGCCGGATGGCACCTTCATCATGATCGGCTCGACGCTCGGGGGGCCGAAATCCGGTGGCCTCCAAGAACTGCAGATCCTCGGGTCCACCGACGCGATCAATTGGCAACTGCGTCCGCAGAAGTTGTACTCAGCGAAAGGCGCGAGCGTGCTCGATCCATCCGTCGAGTACATCGACGGCAAGATGCGCGTGTGGTACGGCTACGCGCCGAATGGTGATCACAACAACTCGCGCATTGCATACGGCACCGTGACATTCGATGGCTCAGGTCAACAGCCCAACACGGCAACGGCGACCAAGCCGAGTCCCGGCGATACGTGCACCAAGAAGGGTGCCAAGTCAGGCAAACTCGTCTGCATCAAGCGACAAGGTGAATTGATCTGGGTACCGAAGCGTTTCGCCGCTAAGCGAGGATGATCCACACCTTCCGAAGCGGCTCGGTGATCGTCCAGGTGGTCTTCGCACCCATGGGCAGCAGCCCCACCACGCCCGGCGCCAGGTCGATCCGACCACCCTCATCACAGATGACCGTGCCCTTACCTTCGAGGACCACGAACACCTCTTCAACCTCGACATCGGTGGAGGTACCGACCGAGTGCTCCCAGACACCGACCTCCATGTCACCCAAGGTCGCTTGGGCGCTGACCGCCGTGGTCACATCCCCACTCGAGTTGCGCTCGGCATCGAGTTCGGTGTGGCTGAGCGGAACCTGCCCGGCATCGAAGGAACGGATCACGCTCGCAGCGTAAGCGTCACGTCAGCACTTGTGGGCGATCGCCGCGGTGGCGAGACCCTGATGTTCAGTGGGGTCGATCGAACTGATGTGGGCGAGGAAGGCATCGGGGTCGGTCTTGGCCCCGTTGAGCCAGGTGCCATTCACCTTCACCTGCTCGGTCAACTTGTCCGAATCGACGGTGTACGGATCAGCCGACAGTTGCACTAAGTCGGCGCGCTTACCGACCTCGATCGACCCGAGATCCTTGTCGCGAAACAGCTGCCGAGCGGCATTGATCGTGTGTGCCCTTATCGCGTCATCCAAACTGACCTGCTGCTCAGAGCCGTGCAGAGTTCCCGACGGCGTGCGTCGCGTCACCATGCACTGGATGTTCAGTAGTGGAATCGGTGGGCTGACCGATCCGTCGTTGTGGAAGGTGACGAGGGCTCCGGAGCGGAACGCGTCTCCTCCACGCATCCACTGACTACCGATCTCGGTGGGGAACATCTGGCCGTCGAGGAGATCTCCCCAGTAGATGAACTGGGCGGGCAGAAGCGATATCGATACTCCCAGCGACGCAGCGCGGTCGAATTGGTCGCCCCGACAGCCACCCACGTGCTCCACGCGCCAGCGGTGGTCGGTCCCCATCAGTCCGTTTGTGACCAGGGCATGCTCGTAAGCGTCCAGCACGATATCGAGCCCAACATCTCCGTTGACATGGAACGCGAACTGCCAACCAAGCGGTGCATATTCAGTCAGCACCTTGTCGAGCTCGGCGCGCGTGTAGTTCATCATCGCCTCACCCCCCGGGCCCAAAGGAATCTCGGCGTTTCGAACAACCGGTGAGTCCAGATACGGGAACGACGACGCGATGGTGCCCACCCACGGCGAGCCATCTGCCCACAGTTTGATGCCTTGCTTCCACAGCAAGTCCGCGGGCGCCGAGATAGCCAGCTTCTCGCCGCAGTCTGCTTCGATCGACATGTGGTAGAGCGCCACGCGTACCGGCGTTCCCGGTACCGACGCGCAGGCTTCGTAACCCTGCAGCAAGTTATTTTCGAATGTGTGCTCGGTGGTCATAGTGATGCCATTGCCGGACATCAACGCAAAGAAACGCGCCAGCGATTGCAGCGGATGCGGGACGGCTTCGGCGAGGACCTTTGCCACGGCACCCAGGACCGCTGCCGTCTCGTAGGCGCGGCCATTCGATGTGCCATCGTCGTTTCGGCCGTAGCGAGCACCGACCGGATCGGCAGGGGGCTTGCCGTCCGCCCAGCCATTCAACGTGATGGTCGCGGAGTTGAAATACGCCTCGTGTCCTGAGTTATC
>JBMTHB010000206.1:0-3351 GCA_049435845.1 Candidatus Nanopelagicales bacterium
CCCGAACCGCTCCAGGCAGCGGCCTCGGCTTACAACGTCGATCCGCGGATCTGGATGCTCACCGGAGGAGACGATCACGCCCTCGTCGCGCTATTCCCGCCGAAGAAGAGACTTCCGAAGGGCTTCGTCGCCATCGGGACAGCGCTTCGTGGTGACGCCGCGGTGACGGTGGATGGCCAACCTTTCGAGGGGGCGGCCGGGTTCACGCACTTCGCGTGAGGATTGCCTTAGGCGCGGGTGACCTTGCCGGCCTTGATGCACGAGGTGCAGACGTTCATGCGCTTGGGGGTGGCGCCCACCAGGGTGCGCACGCGCTGGATGTTCGGGTTCCAACGACGCTTGGTCCGACGGTGCGAGTGGGAGATGTTGTGCCCGAAGCCGGGTCCTTTGCCGCAGACATCGCAGGTGGCAGCCACGGTGCACTCCTTGGGTTACCGGCGGTTGCCGGGGTTCATCTTCATTGCTCAGGATCGAGCCACGCAAGGGTAGCCGACCCTGCGGGCGAGAACACGGGCAGCCCCCGGGGGCGGCGGTAGCGTCGGCGCCGTGACCGGCTGGCAGCAGACCAAGCTCCGCGGTGTGCTGGGCGGTAGGACCGCCGGGGCGCTGGAGCGCGGGCTGGGCCTCACGACCGTCGGGGATCTCATCCGCCACTATCCACGCCGCTACGCCGAACGTGGTGAGTTGACCGCGATAGCGGGCCTGCGCGACGGCGATCACGTCACGATCGTGGCCGACGTCGCCTCGGTGACCAGTCGCCGGATGCGGGCCAAGAAGGGATCGATACTCGAGGTGTTGGTCAGCGACGGCACCGATTCGCTCACCATCACCTTCTTCAACCAGCCATGGCGGGAGCGCGAACTGCGGGTAGGCGATCGCGGATTGTTCGCCGGGACGATCAGCACGTATCGGGGTGCTCGCCAGTTGGCCCATCCCCAGTACATGCTGCTGAGCGATGTCCACGAGCAAAGCGCTCGCGATCAGGTCGAACGGTTCGCGGGTGCGATCATCCCCGTGTATCGATCTGCCAAATCCATCACCAGTTGGCAGATCCAGGCATCGGTGGAACTCGTGTTGGCATCGCTCGCTGCAGATTCGCTACCTGATCCCATTCCGGCGGACATCAGGCGCGAGGCCGATCTCGTCGACATCACGACGGCGCTGGAGGGCATCCACCGACCGAGCAGTCGAGAGGACATCGAGTCCTCCCGCCGGCGTCTGGCGTTCGAGGAGGCGTTCATCCTGCAGTCCACTCTCGTCCAGCGCCGTGGTGTAGCCCACGGATACCGCGCGACGGTGCAAGCCGCAGAAGGCGCGGCTTTGCGTGCGGAGTTCGATACGCCGTTGCCTTTCCAGCTGACCGACGGACAGATCGCAGTGGGTGCACAGATCTCCGCGGACCTGGCGGGCGACGTGCCGATGCAACGGCTGCTGCAAGGTGACGTGGGCAGCGGCAAGACGGTGGTCGCGTTGCGCGCGATGCTCGACGTGGTCGCTGCCGGCGGTCAGGCTGTGCTCCTCGCACCGACGGAGGTGTTGGCCTCGCAGCATGCATCGGGGATACGACGACTGCTCGGTCCTATGGCGCACGCGGGCACCTTGCTGGGCGCTGACCGATCCCACGGCACCTCCCTGGTGCTGCTCACCGGATCGGCTCGATCCAAGGAACGTCGAGAAGCCCTTTACGCGATCGCCTCCGGTCAGGCAGGACTCATCGTGGGAACGCATGCGCTCTTGGAGGAGAGCGTGGGTTTCGATCGACTCGGCCTGGTGGTGATCGATGAACAGCACCGCTTCGGTGTGGAGCAACGCGCCGCCCTGGCGCAACGTGCGCCCGATGGCACCCACCCGCATGTGCTGGTGATGACCGCGACTCCTATCCCGCGGACCGTCGCGATGACCGTCTTCGGCGATCTGGACATCTCGACGCTTACCGAAGTGCCGCAGGGACGCGCGGAGGTGACCACGCACGTGGTCGATCCGACCTCCCAGCCTCGGCACATCGATCGGCTATGGCAGCGGGCGGAGGAGGAGATCGAAGCCGGGCACCGGGTGTTCGTCGTATGCCCGCGCATCGATGCGAAAGATGTCGACGCGAAAGAAGTCGATGCGAATTCAACCGATCCGAACTCAGGGGATGAGAGCGCTGAGGAACCCGGGGGTGACCCGGGGACGGCGGACGTCGCCACAGTGGAGGACGTGCTGAAGGTGGCGCGGACGAAGTTGCCGGGTGCTCGAATCGAACCCCTGCACGGACGCATGAGCGGGGAGGAGAAGGACGCGGTGATGTCCGGTCTAACTCAGGGCACCATCGATCTCGTGGTGTCCACCACGGTGATCGAAGTGGGCGTCGACGTGCCGGACGCGACCATGATGATCGTCTTCGACGCTGACCGATTCGGGATCTCGCAGTTGCACCAGCTGCGCGGCCGCATCGGCCGCGGGAGCCTTCCTGGGGTGTGTCTGCTGGTAAGCGCAGCGGAGTCTGGCAGTCCCGCTCGCGAACGTCTCGATGCGGTAGCCAGCACCCGCGACGGCTTCGAGCTCGCGCAGCGTGATCTGGAGATCAGACGGGAAGGCGATGTCCTCGGTGGATCGCAATCGGGTGCGCGTTCATCGCTGCGCCTGCTCCGGGTGGTCGAGGACGCGGACATGATCGAGCAGGCGCGCCAGGCAGCCGAGGCAGTCATCGCCGCCGACCCCGAACTGCTGACACATCCGGACTTGCGTGCGGCGATGACCATGTTGGATGCCGAGCAGGCGGAATTCCTGGAGAAGGCGTGACGCGCATCATCGCTGGGCGGGCACGCGGGCGGCGATTGACGGTTCCCCGCTCGGGGACGCGCCCCACTTCCGACCGCGTGCGCGAATCCATGTTCGCCAGCATCGAATCCCGATTGCATGCCGATGGTCGTGGCTGGTCCGACATCCATGTCTGCGATCTGTGGGCGGGATCTGGGGCACTCGCACTGGAGGCCTGGAGCCGAGGTGCGGTGCGCGTGGTCGCGATCGACGCCTCGAAGTCCGCCGTCGACGCCATCACTGCCAACGCTATGCAGCTGGGCGCCCTCATAGGTGCGCAGGGGGTAGGTGCGCAGGGGGTGAGCGTGGTGCGTGCGAAGGTCTCGGCCGCGGTCGCCGGTGCACCCGCGGCCGGGTGGTTCGACCTGGTGCTCGCCGACCCGCCCTACGAGACACCGACCGATTCGATCCACCGCGACCTCGACGCGGCCTGGGCATCAGGGTGGTTCGCACCCGAGGCCATCGTGGTCGTGGAGCGCAGCGCGAAGTCACCGTCGCCGTTTCCGGAGGTGATTTCCCACGTGGAGCAACGCGCCTACGGGGACACGG
>JBMTHB010000207.1:0-3339 GCA_049435845.1 Candidatus Nanopelagicales bacterium
TGCGCAATCTGGTGGTGAAGTCGACGTCGGCGGTCTACGGTGCTGGTCCGCGCGATCCGGCACTCATCACCGAGGACGCACCTCCTCGCCACCCGCCCACATCGGGCTGGGCGAAGGACTCTGCCGAAGTCGAGGACTACGTGCGGTCGTTCGCGCGGCGCCGGACGGATGTGCGGATCACCACCTTGCGCTTTACGAACATCGTGGGTCCGGGCATGCGTACCGGTATGACCTCGTACCTGACCTTGCCTGTGGTGCCGACCGTTGCCGGCTTCGATTCGCGACTCCAGTTCGTACATGAAGACGACGCGATTGAGGTGACGAGGCGAGCAGTGCTGCAGCGGTCACGCGGCACATACAACGTTGCAGGAGGCGGCGTCGTACTGCTCTCCCAAGCGATTCGTAAAGTGAATCGGGTGATGGTGCCCGTGCCGGCTGCCGCCTTGCCATTCGTGGGGCGCTCGCTCGCACGCGGCGGATGGGCGGACTTCTCGCGTGATCAGATCCGTTACCTCACCTACGGTCGAGCTCTTGATATCAGTTCGGTTGCGAAGGAACTGGGCTTCCATCCGCGTTACACCAGCGAAGAGGCGTTGACAGCATTCGCAGCGGCGGTGCATGCGCATGACTGAGCGCCTTCGTCCATCCCAAGCCGCACGCCAGGTAGGCGCAACCGGACCGCGTCCTGCGCCCCCTACGCATCCGGAGTCCGAGCAAGCCTCGGTCGGATCCGGGCGCCGAGTTGTCGCGGATTCCATCGAGTCCAGTCGCGAACCCGAGTCGATGGCGGAGGTGTCGATGCTGGAAGTACTGAGATCGCGCCTTGCGGGTGACTACGCCGTGGATGACTTCGGTTTCGATCCGGAGTTCACCGATCGGGTTTTGATGGAGATCGTCCGTCCGCTCTACCGGCACTGGTTCCGGGTCGAAGTGTCCGGAGTCGACGCCATTCCCTCATCCGGGGGCGCTTTGGTCGTCGCGAATCATTCCGGCACCATCGCACTCGACTCGGTCATGACCCAGGTGGCGGTGCACGATGAGCATCCGGCCCAACGGAATCTGCGCATGCTCGGCGCGGACCTCGTCTTCCAGACGCCGTTCATCGGCGACCTCGCGCGTCGAGCCGGACACACCTTGGCCTGTCACGCCGACGCGGAGCGGCTGTTGTCGTCCGGTGAGGTAGTGGGTGTCTGGCCCGAGGGCTTCAAGGGCATCGGTAAGCCGTTCTCCGAGCGATATCGGCTGCAAAGGTTCGGGCGGGGAGGTTTCGTGTCTGCGGCCGTCCGCACCGGAGTGCCGATCATCCCGACCGCCATCGTCGGTGCGGAGGAGATCTATCCGATGATCGGCAACGCGACCATGGTGGCTCGATCGCTCGGACTGCCGTTCTTCCCGATCACTCCCACGTTCCCGGCGCTGGGACCGTTGGGGCTCATTCCGCTGCCGAGCAAATGGCTGATCCACTTCGACGACCCGATCGCGACCGACCACCTACCTGCCGGCTCGGCCGACGATCCTGCGGTGCTCTTCGACATCACCGATCAGGTGCGTGAGCGCATTCAGCGGCGGCTGTTCGACTTGCTGGCCCTGCGCCGGAGCGTGTTCGGCTAGCGTCGCCCGCTCAGTCGGGCTACCGCGTACCCCGATGCCATGCCCACCGCGATACCCAGGGCCCCCGTGGCCACGGGTGCGACATAGGGGCGAATGCGTGCCCTGCGCCGGAAGTCCCGGATACGCCAATCGTTGGCCAGGGCATGGGCGCGCAACTCAGGATCGGGATTCACCGCGACCGGGTTGCCCACCGACGAGAGCATCGGAACGTCGTTGACCGAATCGGAATAAGCGCTGCACTCCGCTAGATCCAGGCCTTCCACGGACGCCAGGGCGCGCACTGCCTCAGCTTTCGCGAGGCCGTGCAAGGGCGGACCGTCCAGCTTTCCCGTGTACACACCTGCACGGCTTTCAGCCACCGTACCGAGAGCTCCGGTGAGTCCGAGTCGACGGGCGATGACCGCAGCCAACTCCTGGGGGGTGGCCGTGACGAGCCACACTTGTTGTCCGGAATCGAGATGACCTTGGGCGAGAGCCAGCGTTCCGGGAATCAACTTGTCGATCATCTCCGAGTCGAAGATGTCCTCGGCCAGCATTTGCAGCTCCGCGACCGGACGATCCTGGACGAAGGACAAGGCCGCCTCGGTGGCCGAGGCCATGTCCTCCAGGTCCTCCGATCCACTGAGCACGAACTTCAACTGCTTGCGGGCGAATCCACTGATCTCGCTGGCTCGGAAGTACTTGCGCTTCGCCAAGCCGACGGCCAGGTGAAACAAGCTGGACCCTCGCATGATGGTGTTGTCCACGTCGAAGAACGCTGCAACGGACGATTGGGCACCGTTGGTCGTGTGCGCGGCCGACGCCGATGCCTGTCCGGCACGGCGGTAGGACGTCAGCACGTCGGGAGAGCCCACACCGGGAGAGTACGCAACCGACGTTCGCGCGTGCGCGCCGATGACATGTCCGACAATGTCGGAGTGGAGGCGACGCAGCCCAGAGTGGTCATCATCGGTCGAGCCGGGTGTCATCTGTGCGAGGAGGCCGAACGGGTCGTCGCCGAAGTCTGCGCCCCCCGCGGGGTCGAGTACACAGTGGCCTCAATCGAGGACGACCCGGCCCTAGCCGACGAGTACGCCGAGTTCATCCCGGTCACGCTTGTGGACGGACAGCGCCACGACTTCTATCGGGTGGACGCGGGAAGGTTGGCCGCAGCACTGGACCGATAATCGGACGTAAACGTCCGTTCGACTTTGTGCATTCGTGCACGAGCCCGTACTGTTACGCCGCCCACCGGCTACCCGCCGGATCCGACTACTCCCACGACCAGGTGACGGACGTGCCACTTCCCGAGTTCCGAGATTTCCCCGCCGGCGCCCCGAACGGCGACGCGACAAGTGCGCGCCCCAGCGGCAAGGGCGCCACGATCCCCGAGGCCACCGTGGCCCGCCTACCCGTGTACCACCGGGTGCTGGCCGCCATGGCCGAGCAGGGCGTTACGACGGTGTCCAGCGAGGAGTTGGCCAACGCCTGCGGTGTCACCAGCGCCAAACTTCGCAAGGACCTGTCCTACCTGGGCTCCTACGGAACCCGCGGTGTCGGCTACGACGTTGAGTTCCTGAGCTACCAGATCGCCCGGGAACTGGGCTTGACGAATCCGTGGGGTGTCGTGGTGGTGGGCGTCGGCAACCTCGGGCGGGCCCTGGTCTCCTACCGAGGCTTCGCCAGCCGGGGTTTCCGCATCGTCGGCCTGTTCGATTCGCACCCGGACGTCGTCGGCACGACGCTCCC
>JBMTHB010000208.1:0-3310 GCA_049435845.1 Candidatus Nanopelagicales bacterium
CCGCTCACCACGATCAGTGGCGCTCCCTGGCTCATCGTGATCCCGTCGATCCAGGTCCGAATGTCGCGAGCAACGCGATCACATCAGCGCGCTGTCGACTCGAAAGGCCGCCGACGCGTCTGGTGGCAGCTATGCCGACGTCCTGCATGATCTGCGCGGCGCGTACCGGTCCGATCCCTGGAAGTGACCGCAGCACATCTCGCACCGGCATGCGGAGGTAGGCGTCGTGGGTGGACTCCAGGACGTCCGCGACCGACGCTCTGCCGTTGCGAAGCAAAGCACGCAGGGTCGATCGCTCGGTACGCGCTCGCAATGCCGCCGCCCGCGCTTGTTCCCGCTGTTCATCGGTCAGGACTGGAGGTGTCATGGTCGCCGACATTCAGCCGCGATCTGCCGTGCCGCTGCACCGGGATCCGCCTGCCCGGTGATCGGTCGACCGATGACCAGAAGGTCAGCGCCGGCCTCGATGGCCTGCCGCGGTGTGGCAGATCGCTTCTGGTCGTTGGCGTCCGAACCCGCAGGTCGCACGCCGGGCGTGATCAGGTGCACATCCGATGGCAGTCCGGCGCGAAGCACCGCAACTTCTATCGGTGAGCACACGATCGCGCGAGCACCGGCGTCCACCGCCAGCTGTGCCCAACGCATGACGATGTCTGCCGGCGTCCCCTCGATACCGAGGTCCGCGACGATTGCCGCATCCAGGCTCGTCAGGACGGTGACCGCTGTGATGCGGGTCCGAGGTAGCGCCAGCGCCGCGGCTTCGACCATTGCCGGTCCCCCCGCAGCGTGCACCGTGAGATATCGCGGTTCGAGCGGTGCCACCGAACGACATGCTCCGGCGACCGTGGCCGGGATGTCGTGGAGTTTCAGATCCAAGAAGATGCCGATGTCGGCAGCGCCACCGGCCGCGGCCCCCTCGCGTGCAACCTCCACACTGCGATGTCCGTCTCGACAGAAGGCCTCGAGCCCCACCTTCAGGCATGCAACGGTGCTCGCGACATCGGTCGACCATCGTCGCAGCGTGTCCAGATCGGGGGCATCGAGCGCGACTGCGATGGGTGCTGCGTGCCGCGCCGGCATCGATGCATCGGGTCCGTTGGTGTGCTTGCCGTTCATTCGGAGATGAAATCCCAGTCCTCGAAGCCACCGGAGTCCTCGACGGCTGGACTCTCCCGAGGCGCAAGTGGTCGGTGCGCCTGGCTGACCGCATCGGTAAGTCGGGTGAAGTCGCGCTCGGCCAGCAGGTCGGCCAGCTCCTGATGGATGCGAACCGGTGCACTGGGATCGTTGAACACGGCGGTGCCGACCGAGATCGCATTGGCACCTGCGAGTAGGAACTCCAGCGCATCGTGCCCCGTACGGATCCCGCCCATGCCGATGATCGGGACTTCGGGAAATGCCTGCCGCACTTGCCAGACGCAACGAATCGCAACCGGCCGCACGGCCGGCCCGGACAGTCCACCGGTCACTCCAGCGAGAGCCGGGCGCATGGTGCGGGTGTCGATGACCATGCCGAGCAGCGTGTTGATCAGAGATACACCTGTGGCTCCCGCACGGATGACCGAGTCGGCGATCTCAACGATGTCCGTTACATCAGGTGAGAGTTTCGCGAAGATCGGCATCCTGGAATCGCTGCTGCGCCGAACGGCCTGCACTACCTGTGCTGCCGATTCACTCCGGCACGCGAATACCTGTCCACGGTCGGCCACATTGGGGCATGAGATGTTGACTTCCAGGGCATCGAAGCCCCCGACGTTCCTGAGTTTGGCTGCCAGCCGCGCGAATTCATCCACGGTCTCCCCGGCGATGGAGACGATGGTTCGAGCCCCTCGGCTCGCCAACCAGGCGAGATCGTTCTCGATGAAGGCATCGATACCAGGACCCTGGAGACCGATCGAGTTCAACATGCCACTCGGCGTCTCGGACATGCGAGGGGTCGCGCGGCCAGCGCGGGGCCGAAGCATGATGCTCTTCGTCACGACGGCACCCAATTGCGTGATGTCCATGAACGCATCGAGTTCCTTGCCGGCAGCGGCGCAGCCGGATGCGGTGAGCACCGGGCTCGGCAACTCCAGATCACCGAGCCTGCTCGTCATGTCGACCTGGGCGCCGGGTCGTCGCTGACTCCGGCGCTCGCCACCTGTCGAGATGAGGGCCCGACTCATCTGGTTCCCTCCTGTTCCGGAGCACCGTAGGTATCGGCGGGAACCGTCCCGATGTCGCGCCAACGTACTCGGTCGCCACGGAAGACCGGGCCGTCGACACACGAGCGGACCATGCGCGTCACGGAGTCGTCGCCGATCACCGGCAGCACGCACGTCATGCACACACCGATGCCACAGGCCATCGCCTCCTCCACCGCACACTGACTGAAGACGCGACGTTTGGTCGAGATCCGTGCCACCTCGGCGAGCATCGGCATAGGTCCGCATGCATAGACGACGTCGGCACCCGCTCGATCCATCGAATCACCGAGGACGTCCGTCACGCGGCCGCGTACTCCTGCGCTGCCGTCGTCCGTGGTGATCGTCAGGCTCGACGCTAGTCGCTTGAGTTCGAGCACTCCGAACAACTTGGCCTCTGTGGATGCACCGATGATCATGTCGACGCGACATCCGCGATCACGCAAGGCCTGCGCGAGCATAAAGAGCGGTGCACTGCCGTAACCACCGCCGACCAAAACGCAGGCAACCCCCTGTTTGGGCAGCGAGAAGGGCTTTCCAAGCGGTCCCACCAAGCTGACGGTGTCGTGTCGACGTCGCTCGGCCAGCCACTTGGTTCCCAGACCTTGCACAGAGACGGCGACGTCTAGCGTGCCGCCGTACACCCCCCGCGACGCGACCTGGTGGATGGCGAATGCTCGACGCAGAACCATGCTCGACTCCTCGCCACCCATCGCCATAGTGACGAAGTGACCCGGGCGAGCTGTTTCGAAGATTCCCGGCGCGGTCAGCGACAACACGTGGTAGTCGCCGACTCGTCGGTTGTCGAGGACCTCGGCCGTGATCTGCTCAGGCATCACTCCCCCTGTTCCGTGCCACGCCGCCGCAAGTCCGCCAGCGCTTTCGCGTGCTCTTGCAGGGAACGCACTCCGGGCTCGGAGTGGGCCAGGGCACCGATCCCCTGGACCGCGGCACTCAGCCCCTGCACCGTGGTGACGCACGGCACGCCCATCGTGACGGCGGCGGTACGGATTTCGTAGCCATCGACGCGCGGCCCCACTCCGTACGGAGTGTTGATGATCAGGTCGATCCGGCCATCCATGATGGCTTCGACCGTGGTCTGGACTCCATCCTGACCAGGCCCCTCG
>JBMTHB010000209.1:0-3301 GCA_049435845.1 Candidatus Nanopelagicales bacterium
GGGATCGTGGATCTGCGTAATCCAGCCAAGTCCGAACCGCATCCACGACCGCCGGCCTGTCCTGGATGGTGGTGTGGCCGACGACGATCGGTGCGAGGCGTTCGCTCAGGATCGCAGCGCACGAGGATGGATCCTGGTCGACGACTGCCGCCATCGCCAGTCGCGCTGCTCGGGCTTCTTCGGAATCAGCACTCGCCTTGGTGTCGCACAGTGCGATAGCGGCAACCATCTCCGGATGCTGGCGCAGCCACTCCATGATCAGGTAGCCGCCGAGCGACAAGCCCACCAGCACGCACCGATCCACCGAGGTACGCAGCAGTCCCTGGACCAAAGCACCCACAACGGAGGGCAGGGACGGCTCGGTCGTCACCGGTGCGCTGCGGCCGAAGCCGGGGAGGTCGGGAACCAGAACCCGCCATCCGGCCTCGAGGAGATCGGGCACCTGGGCGTTCCACATCGAACCGTCGAACGGGAAACCATGGAGCAACACGACGGCAGGTCCACTGCCCTCGTCACGCCACGCGATATCCCGTGCGGGTATGTCCGTCACAGATCGCTCCACTTGTCCATCGGACCATCCCATTGCCTGGGTAATTCCCCGAACCCTGGTCGGATGACGTTGACGATCCGATCCAGCAGGTCCGTCACGAACCTCTCCCCCACCCACAGGTGCTTCGCATCGGGCACTTCCTCGATCCGAATTCCAGGGGCCACGGCGAATGCCGCGCGGGCCTGCGTGGGTGGCAGGAAATCATCATGCTCGGGCACGAAGGCGACTACCTCGCGGGGCGATCCGTTCCAGGCAGCCAATTCCTGCTGGGAGGTGTAGCGCAGCGGCGGACTAAGCAGGATCGCACCCGCCACCGGATCCACGTTTCCGTGCTTGAGCACGACGTCGGTTCCGAATGACCAACCCAGAAGCCAGATCGGGCCCGTGCCCAGCGATGCGGCCTCGGCGATCGCCGCCCGCAGATCCTCCCCCTCGCCCACCGCTGCATCGAAGGTGCCCTCGCTGGTGCCCGACGCGCTAGTCGTGCCCCGGGTGTTGAACCGCACGACCGCGATATCCGCCAGGGCCGGCAATCGCCACGACATCTTGCGCAGCACATGCGAATCCATCATGCCGCCATGGGTGGGCAGTGGATGAACGCAGACGATCGTCGCCGATGCTGCGCCGCCCTCCGGTAGCGCTACTTCGCCTACCAAGGTCAATCCATCGGCCGTGCCAAGACGCAGCGACCGCCGATCCGCCGGCAGCACCGAATTCGCGGTGATCGACTGGGGGGTGCGCGTACTGGTCATCGCGGACCCCGTCTGGCCCGGGCCAACCAACAGGGCGTGTGCCAGTGGCGACGGTCCTCAGCGCCGCGCGGATCGTCAGCCGGCCACGCCCCGCCGTGCGGCGTGGCAGGCCGGATCTCGTGATCACAGCCCGGACAGCGGTAGGTCTTGGTCGCCGACGATCCGGTCAAGGAGCGGACGTACCAATCTCCATCGGAGTGCGATTCCAACCGTTGGTTCGACACCGGCGCAGAGCGAACAGGCTCGACCCTGCGTCGATTCTTCCGTCCCATGGCGCTCAGGCGTACGAGCGGAACCCGCGGCCCGCTTTCCTTCCCGTGTACCCGGCGGTGACCAGATGCTCTAGCCAGGGTGCCGGTGCGAATCCAGGTTCCCTGAACTCCCGGTACAGGGTCTGCTGGATGGCCAAGGAGACGTCCAATCCGACGACATCGAGCAACTCGAACGGACCCATCGGGTACCCGCAGCCGAGTTTCATCGCAGTGTCGATGTCCTCGGTCGTCGCGTAGTTCCCCTCGGCCATCTTGATCGCGTCGTTGAGGTAAGGGAACAACAGCGCATTCACGATGAATCCGGCGCGGTCACCGCATCGAACACCCACCTTCCCGATGGCGGCGACCACCTCGATGGCCGTTGCGATGACCTCAGGGCTCGTCGCGACGGTGTCGACGATCTCCACCAACTTCATCACCGGCGCGGGGTTGAAGAAGTGCAGCCCAACGACGTCGCCGGGCCTGGATGTAACGGCAGCCAGATCGACAACGGGCAGGGACGAGGTGGTGGTCGCGAGGACCGCACCAGGCTTGCAAATCTCATCGAGGTTCTCGAACAGCGCCGTCTTGATGTCTAGCGCCTCGGCGATCGCCTCCACGACGAGGTCCACAGATGCCAACTTCTCCAGCTGCATGCTTCCGGTGATTCGGTTGCGCGTGGCCTCAGCATCTTCGGGGGTGATCTTGCCGCGCTGCAAGGCCTTCTCCAGACTGCGCGCGATTGCAGACTGCACCGCCTCGATCTTCTCGGCCGATCGCGCGATGAAGACAACCTCGAATCCCGCCTTGGCGAAAACCTCGATAATTCCCGTCGCCATCGTTCCCGATCCCACGACTCCGACCGATGTCACCTTCCGGGCCACGGTGTCGGACGAAGAGTGCTCAGATGAGGACGTATCGGGAACCACCTCCGGGGATCCCGGCGCGGCGTAGGTGTAGAAGCCGCGCCCGGTCTTCCGGCCCTTCAATCCTGCGGTGACCAGATGCTTGAGGATGGGACTGGGTGCATGGAGACGGTCTCTGCCTTCGCGATACATGGTGTCGAGGATTTGGTAGGCGGTGTCCAATCCGATCAGATCGAGTAGCGCCAAGGGTCCCATCGGCAGACCACAGCCCAGTCGCATGGCGGAATCGATATCTTCGCGGGTGGCGTACTTCTGCTCGTACATGGATGCGGCGTGATTGAGGTATCCGAACAACAGACTGTTGGCGATGAAGCCTGCCTTGTCTTCGCAGATGACCGCGGTCTTCCCGATTCGTTCGGCGAAGTCACGCACCTGGGCCACCACGGCATCATCGGTGACCACCGTGCGAACGAGTTCGACGAAGTCCTGGCCCGGAGCGGGATTGAAGAAGTGCAAGCCCACGACTCGGGATGGCTGCCGCACTGCCGTTGAGATCTGGGTTACCGACAGCGACGACGTATTGGTGCACCAGATCACCTGCTCGGATACCAAGCCATCAAGTTGACCGAGGATCTCCCGCTTGAGCTTCAAGTCCTCAGGTACGGCTTCGATGACGAGGTCCGTGGCGATGCACTCTTGGATGTTCGTGGTGAAGATGATGCGTTGGAGCAGATCCTGACGATCCTCAGCCGTCATCTTCTCCTTGGTCACCGCTCGACCTGTCGAGGCTTCGATGCGCAGTCGCGCACCATCCAAGGCAGCGTCGTCGACATCGATCGCGCGGACTGAGAAGCCGTGTCGGGCGATGACTTCTGCGATTCC
>JBMTHB010000210.1:0-3288 GCA_049435845.1 Candidatus Nanopelagicales bacterium
CCGCACCACCAGGCCGTTCGCCGGCTTTCCCGACGGGCGCCCGATCCGGCTCACGGAGGAGGATGCGGCGCTGATCGTGCGGGATGTCGGCGAAGTCGAACAGATGAGTCCCGAATACACCTCGCGCTCGCTCCGGATTCGCCGGGGTATCAAGGCTTCGACCCCAACCACCACCGGGATCATCCCGGTGTACGCCGAGCTGCGGAACGTCATTGCCGATGCCGGCGGGCGCTTCATCAATGAGCAGGACGTGACGGAACGGCGCCGGGTGGTCTTCCTGGGCGACGGGATCGCCGAGCTTCTCTTTGGCCGGGACCCGCCGGTGGGGCAGACCGTCTTCCTGGGCGAGCCGGGTTTCGAATCCCTTCCGTGGCACCCAGGAGCCCTTCACCGTCATCGGTGTGATGAAGCCCAAGCTGCAGAACTCCTCGTACCAGTCCCGGGACAAGGACCGGATCTTCATCCCGATGAGCACCTTCCGCTCGCTCCTCGGAGACCGGTACGTCAACAACCTGGTGTACCGGGCCCGGACCCCGGAAGTGACCAAGGTGGCGGAGCGCCACGTCTACGAGACGCTGGGCCGGAAGTACCAGTTCGACCCGGACGACAAGGACGCGCTCAACTTCTGGGACACCAGCGAATGGGAGACCCGGTTCGGGTACATGTTCCTGGCCTTCAACGTGTTCTTTGCCATCGTGGGAAGCTTCACCCTGCTGGTCGGCGGGATCGGAATCACCAACATCATGCTGGTGTCCGTCACGGAACGAACCCGTGAAATCGGAATCCGCAAAGCGATAGGAGCCTCGCGACGCTTCATCTTGTTGCAGTTCCTGCTCGAAGCGACGGTGCTATCGGTCTTCGGCGCTACGGCCGGTCTCCTCATCGCACTCCTGGTGTCCCGGATCGAGGTGGCCGGCAGCTCGCCATCAGTGGTGCCGATCTCGGTGGTCGGGGCTTATGTGATCAGTGTTGCTATCGGATTGTTCTTCGGCAGTTACCCTGCCAAACGGGCAGCATCCCTACGACCGATCGAAGCCCTCCGACATGAATAGGAAACGGCCATGAGTGAAGACGACTCCATTGATCGTGAAGCTTCGGGTGAGGAACTTGCTCGTATCTTGGCCAAGCGCAACAAGACCGGGCGGGCTCGCTCCACTTCGATCCTCATCGCCGTGCTGATGGTGCTGATTGGCGTACTGATCGGTGTGCCGCTGGGCAGAGCCAGTGCGCCCGCCGAGTCGGGGCCGGCAGAGCCTCCTCCTGCGGCCGTCGAATAGGAGCCGTGACCAGGCGGCACACCACCTATCCCCACGTGGCGTCGATGACCAGTCCATCCTGCGTAGTGAGGGTCAGTCGATCGATCCGGTAGTCCATTGTCACTGCTTGGGGCTCCCCGTCGATCGTCCCCAGCCGCCAGGTGTAGCCGGCTTCCTCGATGCGGGCAGCTGCCTCGTCTTCGGGTAGGGGCATAGCAAGCAGATCGGCGACGAACGCACTCTGCTCGGGGGTGATGTCCGGGTTCACAGGCTGCTCGACTCCCGTTGGTTCGCTGGGTAGCGTTGCGTCGTTCGCGCTACCACATGCTGCCACGGTGGCGGCGATCACGACGCCAACCACCATGACACCCGTAGCGATCGATACTCGATTCGTCATGGTCGTTCCTCTCCTTTTTGTCGCGCGCTTTCCCGGCGGCGTGTAACGGTTACGAGGGTGAGTACGACACCGGTGATGATGCCGCCAACTACTAGGAAGGGCAGCAGAAATCCGATCCCGGTGGTCAATCCAGCCAAGAGTGAAATGAGCGCATTCCATCCAGTCTGCAGTCCGCCGAGGAAGTCCGGACTTGCGGGTGCACCGAGTCCCTCCTCGGTCATATAGACGTAGACGGTGGCCATGTCTACTTGTTGGGCCAGATAGTCGCGGCGCGCCTCGAGTGATTCGAGTTCGGCCTGACGATTCGCTAATTCCGCTTCGACCGTGATGAGATCCGCAACCGATGTCGCTTGCTGTTGAAGTTGGCGTAGCCGTGCGATGGAGTCTTGCAGGGTTGTGATCCGTACCTCGAGATCGATGACCTCCACGGTCACATCCTGTGTATCGACACTACTGTTCGTGATGTTCCCGAACTCAGCGATGCTCTCCAGAAATGCATCCAAGTCTGCAGCGGGAACCCGCGCGATGACGTTGGCGGTCGTATTGCCGTCGTATGATGAGACAGTTTGGCTTTGGATGAAACCACTGGAATCCGTTACCAACGCGGTGAGCGAGTCCAATCGCGCATCGATGTTGTCGACCGTCATCGAGATATTCGCTGTGCGGATGATTTGGTCGCCCATCTGGACCGTGGACGAATCCTCGGTAGGTATTGATTCGGCACCGATTCGCGCTGGATCTGCGACAGGGGCTTCCATGATGGTGTTCCCTGAGCCGCACGCGGATACCAGTGCGCCGGTCAGGGCAGCAGCAACGATGGTTCTGGTGAGGACGCCCATGACGTTCCCTTCGCGCTCGACGATTCCTCATTTTGGACGCGCAGCCGGTGGCTTCTGGTCCGCAGAACGGTCACAGTTCGATCACTAAATTGCGACGGACGGACGTTGAGCCTAGGCGCGAGCGAGAAGTTGTTTGCGATGATCCATGAGGTCCTTGCTGCGATTCACCCCGACTACTCCGACTAACTGCCCGTCCGTGCGGTACTCCACGATGCAATCGCCGTCCCAGTCGCCGTCGACCAAAACCGGTTCACCGAGTGATGGCATGCCGTACGACTGAATGTTGAGGTCGTACTGGTCACTCCAGAAGGCTGGCAGGGCGGCGAACGGTTCGCTATCTGGTGCGGCGTCCGGTTCCGCACCCGTGAGCAGGGTCGCGAGTGTGCGTCCGGCGTGCTTACCCATCTCGGTGGGCATGTTCCAGTGTTCGATGCGCCACGGTCCACCGGGGAAGAGTTCATTGGGGTGACGCGCGATATCTCCTACCGCGACAACGGGCGCGGGGGAGTCAATCACGCGCAGCGTTTCATCGACCAAGACTCCATCGGTGAGGTCCAGACCGTTGCCGTCGAGCCATTCGACATTGGGCACCGAGCCGACCGCTTCGACTACGACCGTCGCGGAGATCTGGGTGCCGTCGTCCAAGAGGACTCCCGTCACGTGGTCATCACCAAGGAACTCCTGCACGGTTCGTCCCATGTGGAACCGCACACCTTGGTCTTCGTGTCGTGTGCGCATAGCCCCGCCGAACTCCGGGCCGAGCGCGCGCGAGATCATGAAATACGCCCCGCCGCCG
>JBMTHB010000211.1:0-3260 GCA_049435845.1 Candidatus Nanopelagicales bacterium
CCGCGTCACGGACCATCTCGCGGAGCAACCCTTTGATGCGGTCGATCTCGTGGCGTTCCGACTCTACGCCCGCTTGTCCGCTTTCGAACTTCTTCAACTCTGCCATCACTGGTCTCCAAGCGGGGCTTGCATCTGCCCCATTTGCGTCACCTTCACGACCCATTTCTCGACGCGCCGCGGTCTCCTCGCGACCGCGCCGCTTCCGTGCTACGGCTGCCCACGGCGCCCACGCGCCGATGCATACTTGCAACCTCGTGGCACATTCCCTGGGACTCCACACAACATCTGTCGAGTTCTCGACGCGAGCATCGACCTCCTCACGCGGCCCGGATGACTCTCGCAACGCACAGTCCCGCTCCTATCGATGACCTGACCCCGCTGCTACCGCGTATCGCTACGACTCTTCGCCATCGGCTGTCCCAGCCAGAGACGTATCTGCACCTGGAACCACCTCGAACCCCGGACCGGCTCCGCGCCCTGAGGCATCCACCCGACCCACAAGCATGAGTCGTCGATCGCGAACTGCAGTGACCGCGGAGAGCCACCGGTCATCGACGCTTCGAGCGATAGGAGCAGTGCCCCGGTGTCGGTCATGATCACTCCGATCGTCCACTCGTCGAGCCAGATCGCGCAGCGTTGATCATCTGCACTAAACGCGACAGCTCCAGCCACGGCGGAGTACGGCAGCGACACCACACGACCGTCCCGCCAGATCGAATGGCGAGACTGAGTCGGATTCCAGAACGCAACGATCGGCTGCGCTGATCCCACTCCGGCAAGTTCGGCACCGTGTGGCGGATCAATTCGGGCCAACTCCCTGGGCCGATCTCCATCGACTGCCGTCACCACCACCTGCGCCCCGTTCCAGAACGCCGATCGCGTGCCACTCAGCGACACGGCCCAGTTTGCGTCGGCGTGGGGCCGCTTTACCGCAGTGAACTCGCCCAGATCCGGTCGCCACACACACCATGACTCGGCGGTCCGAGGATCCGACCGCGGCGATCCCGCGTCTATAACCCCTCCGCTCATGACCACCCCCAGCCCACAGCGATCCGCACTTGTCGTCAACCATCCCTCCGCCTTGGATACCACTCCGGATTGGCCGCTTGCGAGATTGATGACGCCGTGATCAATCGCGTACTCGGGTTGCCTGGCCCCGATTCGCCCGCTCGATGCCGAACTTGATTCACTGCCTTCGGCCTCGGCGTCCAAGTGGCTTGGTCTACGCAACGCCGCACTCACGACCTCAATCACACCAGCCTCCTTGCCAGCCGCGATGGCCGCGCTCCAATCATCCAGCCATACGCCCTCGGCCGGGTTCACGACGGCCGTCATGGCGGTCGTGGCGGGATTCTGCAGCCGAATCGCTTGCAGTGTTCTGCTCTGATCGCCAATGAACATCCACACCCCTCGGCGGCTGGTCGACACCGACGTGACCGATGCCTTCGCGCCGTACTCGACGCACACCTCGCCCGCCGCATCACGTGCTTGCCATGGACCGTCTGGCAGTCCGATCACTCGCACGGTTCCTCGTTGATCCCATACAATCACTTGATTCAATTGCGCGATCGACATGAGTCCGGACACGTCACTCGCCGACTCATGGAGACTGATCTGATAGTGACTCTGTGATGCATCGGCACACACCTCGGGCCGGCACGGCGCATAGACGCCAACTCGATCGTCCGCCGCCCACACGATGCGGTCTGAATCGGCGGCAACCACGATGCGGGCTCCGAGGCACGGCTCCTCGCCAACGGCCGTAATCCCGGTGTAGCCACCACTGATCTGACGAGTCACGCCAGTTGACCGATGGACCCTCGCCGGATTCCGGCTGGAGCCAAATCCGTAGCCGGCAATCAGGAGCTCGTCCTGCGCCGCGGAGTAAGATACGGCTGTAATCTCAGTCCAGTTGTCCCACATCAGGTCTCCGGTCAGTTGTACGGATGTCCACTGCTCGCTCTGGGGGTCGTACTCAACGATGTGCGCCAGGTCCGGGTTAGCCGGCGGACTGGCCAATGCGACAACCGTCTTAAGACCGACGGCTCGGGCGATGCCGACCACTCGACGGCCTTCCGACAGATCATCAACCCGGACAGTCGCGACTGTTCCTGTCTCGCAATTTGCCACGAGGAGATCAGGTCCGTCCCGCTTCCACGCCCACGCATATCGCCCCTCGTCGAAGAACTCCGCCTCCGTAACCTCGTGGTCCCACGCGATCGTCGATCCATCGTCTCGCTGGAGGCCCAGCTCGGTCACGATCGCTTCTGGACGGCCATCGTCATCGCCATCCCAGATGGCAAGTGGCCGATGCTCCAGTTGCCATTCATAGGTCGACGGGTCGATGCTCCCAAGCAGATGGTCGTGTTCGAAGTGTCGATGAGATGGATCTGTCTCTTCGAGCAAGCGGCGAGCGTCCGACAGACGGCCCTGTTCGATGAGCGACTGCGCCAGCTGTACTTGGGATGCGTATCGCTGTTCCTCAGCCAGCCCCAAGGCCTGTGTTGCCCGGTTCTGTTGATAGAGTGCGATGCCCGCCACACCTGCGAATGCAACCGACAGAGCCGTGGCGGTTGCCGCCACCATGACTCGCCGGCGACTCGCGCGCTCGGCTTCTCGTTGCTTCAGGTCGTCGAAGCGACAGCCCACCATCGCTGCCATGAATCGCATCAGCGCCATCTTGTAGAGATATCGCTTTCCCTCCGACCGAGTGTCGCGCACATCTGCTGCTAGCGGCTCTCTCTCCTCGATCTGCTGGCTCGCTCCGCCCAATGGACTCACGATCGTCCGCCGAATCTCGCATAGTGCCCGCGGAAACGACTCCGCGGGCTCGCCATCGATTAGGAGCGCCAGAATCCGATCGCCGCGACCCAACGCTCGAAATCGCTCAATCTCCTGTCCGACCCACTTCGACTCGGGAGTCCTCGGCGAGCAGATCACGATGAGAAACCGTGACTCGCGCAGCGCTATATCGATCTCGCGGCTCAGATCGGATGACGCTGGGAGCTCTTCTTCGTCGCGAAAGACGCGTCGGAGCCGAGCCGGCACGCCTGCTTCTCTGACAATTCTGCGAGGTATTCGGTAGGTCTCAAGCGATCGATGCAATCGCTCTGCCCACTTGCGGTCTGGATCGACATGTCGGTACGAGATGAACGCGTCGTAGTAGTCCTCTCGAATCAGTTGTTGCGACTCTTCGCCTGATCCGCTCACCGGACGCGGCACCCTCGCCACCATCCACTCCCAGATCCCGACCATCGCCG
>JBMTHB010000212.1:0-3236 GCA_049435845.1 Candidatus Nanopelagicales bacterium
CCCCCCGTCTGGTTCCTTGGGGGAAGGACCCGCGGAAGAACCCCTACTTGCTGGAGGGCGCTTCCTCGAGTTCGGCCGCGTTGAACTCCGGAGAGTCCACGGCGCTCTTCTCGCGTGCGATCTTGTAGATCAGCAGACCGAAGAGACACTTCGCGAGGACGTCGGCGAGTGAGTAGCCGACCTGGCGCCACACGAAGGCGTCCGCACCGTCGAGTCCGAACATCGGGAACATGTACGAGATGGGGTAGACGCCCCACGTCGCGAGGAGCAGCCAGCGCAGGCCGTTGACGTCCTTGGCGACCTGACCGGGCTGGGTCTTGGTCGCCTTCGTAAGTTCCACGAAGAGGATGTACAGGATGTACAGGAACGGGATGGTGGACAGCGCACCCCAGATCGCCTTGGGAGCGGTCTCGGTCGCGATCTCGCCCGGGTAGCCCAGGATGATCATCAGCGCGGAGGCGGGGATCAACTTCAGGAGCAGGGACTTGCGGACCGCACGAGGAAGTGCGAGCACCGCGATTGCTTCGAAGAGCAGCAGCGGCACGGTCAGCAGCCAGTCAACGTACCGGTAGCCCTCGTTGAAGCCCTCGCCGTTGACGAATACATAGCTCATGGCATTCATCGCCGCAGCGGGCATATCGGCATCGACCGCTACGAAGGAGTGCCGGAAGGAATCGAAGATCCGGTAGTAGTGGTATGCCGCGATGAGACACACCATTGCCGAGACGACCAGCGCCTGGCGGTAGCGGGGCAGCACGCGTCCTTGGACGACGAGCAAGAAGACGAACGTCGCAAGCATCGATGCCAGCGCGAACGAGAGAATGTTGTAAACCGTTTGATATTGCGAGTAATCGAGTTCGAGAACTCCCACTCCAGCCTCCATGATTTGGGGACGGCGCCCATCATGGCGACCGTCGTTGTTCCGGTGGCTGCGCGGTCTCCCGGTGATCGCGTAGCGGCCCTAGCGTGGTCCGTCTCACAGTCGAGTGCAAGTTGAACAAACCATGAATCATGATTCTTTTTTCTGAGGGTCCAAATTGTCCGATTTTTTGAGGCTATGGTGCTGCCGTGCCGCGAATTCTGAGGCTTCCCGCGACCCTGGCCGATCAGATCGTGGCCCATGCCCGGCGCGATCATCCCGACGAGGCCTGCGGTGTCATTGCCGGGCCTGACTACCGGACGCCCCAGCGATTCATCCCGATGGTGAACGCGGCGCGATCGCCGACCTTCTATGAGTTCGACTCCGCGGATCTACTCCGCCTGTACCGCGATATGGACGACCGGGACGAGGTGCCCTCGGTGATCTACCACTCGCATACGGCTACCGAGGCCTACCCTTCCCGCACCGACATCGCCTACGCCTCGGAACCGGATGCGCACTATGTCCTGGTCTCCACGAGGGAATCAGGCAACGACGACGGGCCCTACGAACTGCGGTCCTTCCAGATCGTCGACGGTGAGGTTACCGAGGACGAGGTTTCGATCGCGGAGTGAGCGGGGACGGATGCTGCAAAGCCTTTGCAGCAGTCGGACCTGTAGTGGATCGTTCAACTATCTGCCCGTACCCTGGTGAGGACGTCATAGAAGGGTGCACCATGGCAGTGGAAGTCCGCGTCCCGACCATCCTGCGCACGTACACCGGGGGTGAGAAGGTCGTCTCGGCGGAGGGCGCCTCCGTCCAGGAACTCGTCGCGAATCTCGACGCGACCTATCCCGGTATCGGCGAACGACTAGTCGATGAATCGGGACTGCGCCGGTTTGTGAATGTCTACCTCAACGATGAGGACGTCCGTTTCCTCGACGGTTTGGCCACGACGGTCGCCGACGGTGACTCCGTCACGATCCTTCCTGCGGTTGCCGGCGGCTGACATGCGTTTCGATTCGCTGCTGGACTCGGTAGGTCACACCCCCTTGGTGGGTCTGCCGACCTTGTCGCCGAGCCCTGATGTGCGGCTGTGGGCCAAACTCGAGGACCGCAACCCGACTGGTTCGGTGAAGGATCGTGCCGCGCTCGCGATGATCACCCAGGCGGAAAAGGACGGACTGCTGCATCCGGGGTCGACTTTGATCGAGCCGACGAGCGGCAACACCGGCATCGCACTCGCGATGGTGGCCAAGCAGCGTGGTTACCGCCTCGTGTGCGTCCTGCCGGAGAACACGTCGAAAGAGCGATCACAGTTGCTGCGCATGTGGGGTGCCGAGATCATCTACTCGCCGGCGGCGGGGGGATCCAACGAGGCGGTCCGCGTAGCGAAGGAGATCGCTGCGCAAAATCCCGACTGGGTGATGCTCTACCAGTACGGCAACGAGGCGAACGCCCTGGCCCATTACGAGACCACCGGCCCGGAACTGATCGCCGACCTGCCCACCATCACGCATTTCGTCGCAGGATTGGGAACCACCGGAACTCTCATGGGAGCGGGACGTTTCCTGCGCGAGGTGAAGCCCGGTATTCAGATCGTCGCCGCGGAGCCGAGGTATGGGGAACTGGTCTATGGGCTTCGCAATCTCGATGAAGGCTTCGTACCTGAGTTGTACGACGAATCGGTGCTGACCGGTCGCTACTCCGTCGGCCCACGAGATGCGGTGCGCCGAACCCGCGAGTTGCTCGACAAGGAGGGCATCTTCGCCGGAATCTCGACGGGAGCCATCCTGCACGCTGCCCTCGGTATCGCGGAGAAAGCGGAGAAGAAGGGTGAGGCGGCCGACATTGCCTTCATCGTGTGCGACGGTGGATGGAAGTACCTATCGACTGGCGCGTACGAAGGGACGCTCGAGGAAGCCGAGGCGGCCCTCGAAGGCCAGCTCTGGGCCTAACCCCTCTCCCCCCGCGAACTTGCGGGATTGTGTTATCGAACTTGCGGGATTGTGTTATCGAATGGGCAGCCGTGTGGGTGCGCTCAGCGCTACCGGGCCTCAGTGCACGTTCGAAGCCGGTTTGCTGCAAGTTGGATACCTGATTTCAGCAAGTTCGAGCTGAGATTCAGCAAGTTCGAGCTGATCTGCCTATCTCCAATCTGGTCAACGGCACATCGCCGGACAGCGGCACCGTCACCTTCACGCAGGGGAGCGCGGTAAGGCAATCACTCTGGCAGAAGATCAACGTGCGACGAGCGCGGCTGGCAGCGATCCGGGCGAACCTGGATACGTCAAGCGGCAATCTGTCGCGGCTGGATGAAGTGTTTATCGACGTGTCGGCAAGGAATGTGAAATACTAAAGCCGCCCTACTCCTGCC
>JBMTHB010000213.1:0-3231 GCA_049435845.1 Candidatus Nanopelagicales bacterium
GGAAGACCAAGACCTCGCACGCGCGGAAGGCCTGGCCTGGGTTGCCGGACAGTAGCGAGCCGGACCTCTCGGCCATCTGCGCTGCCTTCGGTGACCTTCTGCACCGGGCGGGGGTCCCCGTCACTCCGGAACGCAGCGCCCGGTTCGCTTCCTCGGTGCTGCTCGCCGAACCCGCAGACGTTCCCCACCTGTATTGGCTCGGTCGAGTCACGTTGACGACATCCCGCGAGCAATTCGCCACGTACGACCAGATCTTCCGGCAGGTATTCCGCGGTCTCGTTGATCTTGGTGAACTGCGATCGGATGACGCTCGAGACGAGGAGACTCCTGGACCGGAAGCACCGGGCGGGGATGTCGCTCCATCGATCCGTGAACGTGGGGATGAATCGAATGCAGGCCGCCACGGAACTAGCGCGACGCCAGGTGCAGTCAATCCGGATGCTGAAGCCTCCGAGGCCAGCGCCCTCGCTGCCGTGAGCGAAGTCGAGCGCTTGAACGATCGGGAATTCTCGACCTTGACTCCCGAGGAACTCGCTCTGCTGCAGCGCCTCGTCGAGCAGCTTCCCCTCGTTCCACCGTTGCGCCGAGGGCGTCGGTCCAAGCGACACCGATCCGCAGGGCCGACAGACATTCGCGCGACGCTGCGCCGATCGCATCGCACCGCTGGCGATCCTGTGACTTTGGTCCACCGACGCCGCACCACCAAACCTCGTCGCATCATCCTGATCGCGGATGTCTCTGGATCGATGGAGCCCTACGCTCGCGTCTATCTCCATCTGCTGCGCGGTGCCGTTCGAGCGATCAAGGCAGAAGCGTTCGTCTTCGCCACCCACCTCACTCGACTCACCTCGCAGCTATCGACGATGAACACCGAAGCCGCGTACACGAAGGCGGCCCAGGCCGCCAATGATTGGTCTGGTGGGACGCGTATTGGCCGCTCGATACAGACCTTTATCGACGACTTTGGGCGGCGGGGGATGGCCCGTGGTGCGGTGGTGGTCATCGTGAGTGACGGGTGGGAGAGCGATCGCCCGGAGTTTCTCGGCGAAGCGATGGTGCAGCTGAGTCGATTGGCCCACCACATCATCTGGGTAAATCCACGCAAAGCCGCATTTTCCTTCGAGCCGTTGACGGGCGGTATGGCAGCTGCCCTGCCTCACGTTGACACGTTCCTCTCCGGGCACAGCCTGCGGGCTTTGCAGGACGTCATGGAGGCGATCGCTGCGGCCGGCGATCGGGTGGAGCGCTTGACCCTTGAGCGGGCACGCGTCATGGGTGCAGCCTGAATAGGCTGGCTCCCGTGCTCGTTTCTGTCGACGACTACCGCGAGGGGATCCTGGCTGGCCTCACGGCGCTAGATCCCATCACCCTGCCGCTTGCTGACAGTCACGGCTGCGTACTCGCCGAGGATGTGGTGGCCGAATGGCCGCTTCCCTCCTTCGACAACTCATCGATGGACGGGTATGCGGTCCTTGCAACCGACGTGGCGACCGCCACCGAGGAATCGCCGGTTACTTTGACGGTGGTCGACGACGTCCCTGCCGGTGCTCGTGCGGATGTCCCAGTGACCACCGGCAACGCGGTGCGGATCATGACGGGAGCTCCCACGCCCTCCGGCACCGAGTGCATCGTTCCGGTTGAGCTCACCGACGGTGGCACCAGCACCGTGGAGATCCGGGGATCGGTCGAGGCTGGCACCTATATCCGGCACGCGGGTGAGGATGTCATCGTCGGTGACACCGTGGTTCGGGCCGGGACGCTCTTGTCGGCTCGCCACCTCGCGGTGATGGCCGCGGTAGGCAAGGGGCAACTCCTCGTGTATCCCCGTCCGCGGGTGGCGGTGCTGTCCACCGGAAGTGAACTCGTCGAACCCGGAACCCCGCTGACGAAGGGCATGATCAGCGACTCGAACAGTTTTCTCCTCGTGGCAGCGGCCAATGAAGCGGGAGCCCAGGCCTACCGGGTTCCGCCGGTACGCGACGACGCCGAGGCGTTTGCCGCAGCCATCACGGACCAGTTGCACCGAGCGGACCTGATTTTGACCAGCGGTGGTGTGAGCATGGGTGCCTACGACACCGTCAAAGAAGTCTTCACCGAGTACGGCACCGTCGAGTTCACGAAGGTGGCTATGCATCCTGGGATGCCTCAAGGTCACGGTTTCGTCGGAGAGAGTGAGGATGAACGGATACCGGTGATCACCCTCCCCGGTAACCCGGTGAGTTCCTACATCTCATTCCAAAATTTCGTGCGACCTGCGATCAACAAGATGCGTGGGCTGCCCGAAAGTGACCGCCCACGGATCCCGGCGCAGATCACCAAGGCCATGGACTCTCCGCAAAACAAGAGGCAGTTCGCCCGCGGACGATTCCTTGACGGAAACCGAGTGGAACCGGTCGGGGGCGGCCAGGGCGCGCACGTGATCGGCGGGCTCGCTCAATCCGACTGCCTGATCGTCATCCCAGAAGGGGTGGCACACGTCAATGCCGGCGACACTGTGGATGTCGTAGACCTGCGAGGGGACGTGCAATGAGCACCTTCACGCATCTCGATGATGCAGGCGACGCTCGAATGGTCGATGTCGCGGCAAAGGACATCACCGATCGCCGTGCAACCGCTAGAGCATTCGTGCGGGTGGGCCCCGAGGTAATCGAAATGCTGCGCGGCTCGGGAGTGCCGAAGGGCGATGCCTTAGCAGTGGCTCGGATTGCTGCGATCTCGGGAACCAAGCGGACCCCTGATTTGATCCCGCTTTGTCACCCCATTGCAGTCCATGGAGTGGATGTGGACGTCGTTGTGGAAGACGAGGGCGTCCGACTCACCGTTACTGTGCGAACGGTCGATCGCACCGGAGTCGAGATGGAAGCTCTCACCGGGGCGAGCGTCGGAGCGCTGGCCATGATCGACATGGTCAAAGGTGTTGATCGGTCCGCGATGATCGACGAGGTTGTCCTTCTCGAGAAGTCCGGTGGCAGGTCTGGTCACTACGTTCGCGGGGAGTCCGCGTGACCTACCGCGCTCTGGTTATCACGTCGTCCAATCGCGCTGCACGGGGAGAGTGGGAGGACACCTCGGGGCCGATCCTCGTCGCGGGACTCACCCAGCTCGGGCTCGACGTGGTTGGCCCGCGTGTCGTGGCCGATGGCGAGCCGCTTGCCGAGGCTCTGGAGCAGGGAGTCGTGGAAGGCTTTGATCTGATCCTGACCACCGGCGGCACCGGGCATACGCCCCAAG
>JBMTHB010000214.1:0-3228 GCA_049435845.1 Candidatus Nanopelagicales bacterium
ATGCGCGCCAGCGTACGACGCAGCATGCCGATCGTTTCGCGCACGAACCAGTGCTGGGCGTGCTCGCGCAGGAAGGCATCGGTCGCAAGCGATGCTTCGATCGCGCCGCGCGTCTTGAGCAACCACAGGCCGATGTCGAGATGGTTGTGGCGCAGCATGAGGATCGCGTCGTCGAGCTCCCGCGCGGCTTCCTCCCTGGCCTCGGCGACGGCGCCCGCCAGCTTCGCCGCCTCCTGTCGCGCGGCGTCCAGCTCGGCCATCACGCCCGCGAGCCGCGTTTGCGCGTTTTCGTCCGCGACGTCGACCTTCGCCGCGAGCGATTCCGCTTCGCGCTCAGCCTCCGCGGCTCGAGCCTCCGCGGCGGCGAGGGCAGCCTCGGCGCGCTCGGCGCGGCTCAAGGCGTCGGACGCGGCGGCGTCGGACGCGGCGCCCAGCGCGGTGGCCTCGGTTTCGGCGGCACGGATCTCATCGGCAACCTGCGCGCCGCACTGCGCATAAGCCGGCCCGTTTACGGTCGCGAGCTCATCGCCGATCAGTAGTGCGACGGTGGCCATCCGGTTCATGTCGAACCAGAAGTGCGGGTCCTCACTGCCGTGCTCGTTATCTTCGTCGGCGTGCTCGTCGTCGTGCGAGTGCCCACCCGCACCGAAGGGGATCGGATCGACGAACTCGACCACCTCGATCACCGTCGCGCCATCGGATGCGGCGTTCTCCAGGGCGTCGTCCAGACCGGCTTCGAGTTCGAGTCCGTTGGCGATGACCACCTGCGCGCTGACCATCTGCGCAACCTGGGCGGAGGAGGGCGAGAAGTCGTGCGGATCGGCACCGATCGGCATGAGTGTGGTGACGGTCGATTCGGGGTTGGCGCAGGTGATGATCCGGTTTGTTACGTCGCCGAGCATCGTGGTGGTGGCCACGACCTGCACAGGCGTGGAGTCGGTGGTCGATTGCGCCTCGGTCGTTTCCTCGGTGACCACCTCGGCGGGTTCGGGTTCGGTGGCCGCTTCCTCGCTCGAGCACGCGGTGAACGGGGCTGCGAAAGCCAGGGCGAGCGCAGGGATCAGGGCCAGACGAGGAGGACGCATACCGAGAGTATGCGCTTAATGGAAATGATTGTCAATATCAGAAGCGGCCGAGGGCCTTGAGGACTGCCAAGCCCAACACAGCGAGTACCACCACGAGGCGGATCATCCGACGGCCGGGACGCAAGACCGGCCAGGACAGCATCAGCAGCCAGCCCAAGAAGGTGGCCACGATCAGCAGGAAGATCGCACCGAGAGGGGCTAGCGGTCCGGTCAGCGCCAGCCCCAGCAGCAGCGAGCTGGCGATCAAGATGACCAGCAGCCACCGCGGTAGCGCGTGGAGCTTCACCAGGATCGGGATGCTGGCACGCTCGATGTTCCCGCGGGGGTTGCCACCTGGGGAGTTGCCGGGGCGCTGGTTGCTGGTGGAACGGCCGGGTTGAGGCGATGGACCCTTCACGCCGGGGGGCAATTGACCCTTCTTCGGTCGCTTTTTTCCAGCCATTGCGGATCCTTCTGCGTGCATTAGCGTCGCGGGTGTGGACGCGTCCGTGGAATCTGGGGGTTTCGAGCCTAGTGCGATGGGAGAGGCCGCCCCCGTGCTGGTGGTCTCCAGGTATCGGGTGAGTTCGGATCGACCCGCCTGGCTTGCCCAGATGCGCGTGGCGTTGGGGGTGCTGGGTGAATCGGCGGGGTTTCTGCGCGGACAGATCGCACAGGCCACCGACGACGCGAACCTGATGGTCGTCTGCACCTCGTGGGAGAGCGTGGGTGCCTATCGCCGCGCGCTCAGCCGCTACGAAGTGAAGCTGCAGGTGATCCCGTTGCTGTCCACCGCCATCGACGAGCCGAGCGCATTCGAATCTGTCGTCGTTCTTGATGAGACTGGTGAACAACTCTTCGCTAGCGGTCTGGCTGCCGATCACGGTGATGTCGGTTTGGGTTCGGCGGCTGCCGCGTCGGTGGCGTCGATCACCGGGGGTGAGCGATCGTGAAGTTCGCGAACCTCGCCGACGCCGGTGATCGCATGGCGCCGTTGCTGGCCGACTTACCGACCGATTCTTTGTTGATCGCGATAATGCCCAGCGGTATTGCGGTTGCCTGCCGAATCGCCAAGCGCACGCGGATGGATGTGGGCGCTGCGTTCTTGGAACACACCGATGATGGTGTGCGCGTCAGTGAACTGCCGCCGGTCGATGGGCGCACCGCGGTCATCGTGGACGACGGCATCGAGACCGGTACCGCGGTCCGGGCGGTTGTCGAAGCGGTGCGCGCTGCGGGGGCAGCGCGGGTGATCGTGGCGATGCCAGTGGTGCCGCGGGAGGTCGAGGCGTGGTTGGGCCCGATGGTCGATCAGGTGATCGCGATCGAACGGCCACTGGTACGGCGCTCGCTGGCCTGGCATTACGAGGAGTTCGATCCGATCGATGACGACATGGGGCGCTTCATCCTGGCCCGGCAGGCTTGGAAGCGGGGGTGGACCACCAAGTGCGTTCCGGAGGCCGGCGACCCTGAGATCGAGGTGGTAGGGGAGATCTGACTAGATGTCTGAGCAGAACTGACCTAGGGTCTGCTCATGACCATCAACGTCGGCATCTATGAGGCCCGCACGGATTTCTCACGTCTGATCGCCCTGGTCGAGTCAGGGGAGGAGGACGTGATCGTGACCCGGCACGGCAAGCCGGTCGCTCACATCGTCGCTCCGCAGGCGCATCTACAGACACCCCAGGCGATGCTTGATGAGGATGCCGAGTT
This sequence comes from Candidatus Nanopelagicales bacterium, assembly GCA_049435845.1. Taxonomy (GTDB): domain Bacteria; phylum Actinomycetota; class Actinomycetes; order S36-B12; family S36-B12; genus S36-B12. The sequence goes on from JBMTHB010000214.1 coordinate 2,778, forward strand.
CGAGCAGCGATGGCGTCGCTGGGAGGCTGAAAAGAAGGCCTTGAATGCACTGCGTGGCGACTCTCCCAACCTCACTGAGCAAGCGCTTGAGTGGCTACGTGAAGGGCGCGAAGGATCATGAATCTGATCTTGGACAGCTCCTACGCGATTGATGCGGTGCTGGATGATGACCTTGCCAAGCTTGATCCTTTGCGTACGTGGAGGATCATCGCGCCTTCCGTCTATGTCGACGAATGTCGGAACGTTGCAGTTCGCGCGATAAGGCACCGTGTAGTGAGCCGTGAGTTCGGTCTGACAGCGCTCAATTCGATGCTGTTCATGCCGGTTGCGATTCACGCAGTGGGCACTGAAGCCGTCACGGACGCAGCCTTTGAGTACGGATTGAATGGTTTCGATGCATCATTCATTGCGCTCGCCGTGGAACGGGGTGATGCCGTTGCCACGTTGGATA
>JBMTHB010000215.1:0-3208 GCA_049435845.1 Candidatus Nanopelagicales bacterium
ACCCGGTGTAGATCTCTTAATACGACGTGTAAATAGGTGCGACGGCAACCCGAAGGGTGCTGGGCTTACGGAAGTCGGGGATCACGTTCGCGTGTTGGCGTAGTGCCACCGCAATCCGATCAGCTTCCGGGTGCGTCAATGACAGATGGCCACCACGGTGCTGGGCATTGCGCGGGGTATCGAGTCCGAAGCCGAGCGGGGCGAGCCACTGATCGAACAACTCGATCATGAAATCTGTACCCGCACCGGCCTTGACTTCGATCGCCGGCATACCCGCTTGCTGGATCATCGCCATGGAGGCTTCGATCGCGGTGAGTCCGACGATCGACGGGCTGGCGATCTGAAAACCGCGCATGCCCGGTGCGCGCTCGAATTGGGGACCCATCGCGAACTGATCACGTTGGGCGAACCAGCCGTCGATCGGGGTGCGGAGTCGAGATTGCAACGAGGATCGGATGTACAACCACGCGGGGGAGCCGGGGCCGCAGTTGCAGTACTTGTACGTGCAGCCGACCGCCAGATCGACGTCCCAGGAGTCGAACTGCAGATCGAGCGCACCCACCGCGTGGGATGCGTCCCAGAGCAGGTAGGCGCCGTGCGAACGCGCAAGGTCGGTGAGCGCAGGAACGTTCTGCCGCGCCCCGGAGCGGTAGTTGATCACCTGCAGACACACCAACGCGACGTCGTCGTTCAGGTAGGAGGCGAGGATGTCCGGTGTGACACGCTCGCATTCGGCCACCTCCGGATCCTCGTTTGGGATCACGACCAGGCGAAGGCCGAGATCGGCGGCGATTCCCTGGAAGATGTAGCGATCGGTCGGGAAATTGGCTTCGTCGATCACAATGGTCGAACGTCCAGGCCGATCATTGATCGCCGCGATCGCTAGCCGATACAGGTTCACCGAGGTCGTGTCCGTCGCCAGCACTTGCCCAGGCCCGGCACCGAGTACCGCAGCGCCGAGGTGGTCACCTACCCGTTGCGCCATGTCGATCCAGTGCGCCCATCCGGTGACGAGTTCCCCACCCCACTCCTCGACGGTCATCCGTTGCACGGCATCGACAGTGGCCTTCGGTAGCCGCCCGAGCGAATTGCCGTCGAGGTAGCACATATCCGGGTCGGTGATCACGAAACGATCGCGGAAACTACGAAGTGGATCGGCGGCATCCAGCGACCTGGCGGCATCCAGGCCCGGCATCAGTCCTCCCCGGCAGCGAGCAGCCGATTGAGGGTCGATTGCGCCTTGTCCTTGTCTGGGACGAACAAGGCGACGATCTTCTTGCGACCAGCGTGGCCGCTTCGAATGTCCACCATCGACGGGGAGATTCCGAATTCAGTGGCGATCGCGGCTTCAATAGCTGCGTTGGCTCGTCCGGACTTATCGGTTTCCCGCACGGCGACGATCAGCTCCGGCGGATCACCGTGGGTACCGCCTATGCGCGGGCGCGAAGCACCAGGCTTGGCGCGAACGGTGATAGTGAACTCCGGCACTGGCCCATCGTAGGAAGGTGGATCCCCGAATCCTCGGATATGGCTCGGATAGGCACCATCCGTCGAGGGGGAGATGCGCTATGTCAGATCAAGTTGGACTTCCTGGATTGTGGTGCGCATCTGCCCGTCGGACGAGCTGCCCCACACGTAGACGATCACGTTGTTCCCCATATCGGATCGACCTGGCGCGTTGCGGATCTTCGCGCTGGTGCGAACGACGACTGGAGATTTGGACTCCAATCCGCTGATCCGCACCGGATAGGTCCCTGCTCGAAGGCCGACATCTGCCTCATCGCCGTTCTCCAAGCGATCGAACATCACCGACCCTTTGCTGCGCACCTGGATCGCGGGGGCGACAGCGAGGTGGCGCATGGTCAGTCGCCCCATGCCCTGGCCGACCGTGCGCGTCTTGTTGGTGAAGGCGGTGAGATCTGGCCGGCCCCGCTCATCGAGGTGGGCTGCAACCGTCATATCTGCACCGGCGGACAGGCGCGCATCCGTCATCTCGAGCAGGGCTGTCGACGGATTGGACGCCACGCCTGCGGGAACGATGAGGAAGTCGTACTTGCCAGCTGGGATCTGCATCGTGCGCAGTTGGCCGGGGGCGAGATTGGCCGCGATCTTGCGCCCATCGGCATACACGTCCACAGCCCCCACATCGGTGGGTATCGCGTGCAGGACTGTCACGGTCGCTGTCTTCGACCGCTGGGTGGCATCCGCAGTTTGTGAGGCCACACCGATCGATCCGGCGGCGAGGATCCCGGCGAATCCGAAGGTGACACCCATGCGAACCGGTGACGCTGTCCTGCGCATGCTCACTCCTCCCCGGCATGAAGGAGTGTGTCAGTGTTCGAGTGCCTTCGCACGTTCAGTGTGGTCCAGGACTTCATGGCGCGTGAACTGGAATCAATCACACCTCGGTAACCTTGCCAGCCTGGGACACCCCCAGGGGCGGTAGCTCAGTTGGTTAGAGCCCCGGACTCATAATCTGGTCGTCGTCGGTTCGAGCCCGACCCGCCCCACTCATCATGGAACTTCCCTATGTGGGGGTTGAGCAAGAACATGAAGGACTGTCAGCGCTAGCCTGTCACTTCTACATCTACAGAGGGTGCCGTGAAGGCAATGCCCATTACTGAGAAGGATGATCCCCAACTTTGGATCGAACAGTCGTTGGATTCTTGTTCGTCGGAGGTCTTGGTGTCGCCGGCACGATGGCCGGTTTGCTGGGCACGACCTCGGCGTCCACGTATGCCGCGAGCGGGAGCGGCGGCCTCACCACGGGCGTCTTCCTGAGCCTGATGCTGGCCGCCGCGGCGCTCGCCACCTTGAATGTCAGCCGGCTGACGCGCCGGTGGGGGAGAAGGCAAGTCTTCGCGCGGGCGCAGATGGGCATCTGCGTGGCGTGGTCGCTCGTTGGCGTCATCGAGATGCTCACGGATTCCAGCCTTGTCGTCCTGTACGTGGCCGCTCCGATCTTCGGTGTCCTCTCGGGCATCACAGGGGTCCTGACACCGTTTGTGAGTCGTGCTTACCTCGATCCTGAGTCGTTGTCCATCTCTCTGGCTCGTCGAGGTGTCGTGTCAGGGCTCGCAGCGATACTCGGCGCGAGCCTTGGCGGAATCCTCATCCATATGACCGACCCCGGCGTCGGGATCCTGGCGAATGGCCTGCTGACGATCCCCCTCGCCGTCTTCGTCACTCGATGCAGCCCCCGTTCGAC
>JBMTHB010000216.1:0-3182 GCA_049435845.1 Candidatus Nanopelagicales bacterium
CGGACGGGCCGGTGCGCATTGTTGACAAGGACACCGGCCACTGTTGGCGCTTGCCCGAGCTGGCGAACGCATTCCCCGACGCGCAATTCGTCTTCGTGGTGCGCGAACCTCGGGACGCCATCCGCAGCTTGGTCGCCGGTTGGCGACATCCGACATGGTTCTTCACCTACCGCCTGGCAACGACATTGAACATCACCGGCTACAGCGACTTCGCGCCCTGGGGCAAGCACTGGTGGAACTTCAACTTGTTCCCTGGCTGGAAGGGACTTGTCGACGCTCCCCTCGAGGAAGTGGCAGCCCAGCAGTGGGGCGCCGCAATCACTCCAGTCGCCAACCATGGCATCCCACTCATCGAGCAAGGCCGAGCCGTCGTGACGACCTACGAGCAGATCGTCAGCGAACCTCACCGGACGCTCGGGGCGATCGCCGAGTTCACCGGTCTTGACGCAGACGCCGTGATCGGCAACGGCTTAGATCAGAACTACATGTCGATGAGCGTTTCTTCGTTCGACCCCGGCAGCGGAGATATCAGGGCACTCGCCGATCGCGCTCGCTCGCTGATGGATCCGCTTGCTCCGTACATCGACCGAGGATCTTCATGACGAGGGCCAGGCCGTAGCCGCGCGGAGACCATCACCCTTTAAGTGCCAAGATCGCCAGCGTTCGGTTTCCGTGCGAGGTCCAAGCAGGCTGCATTCCAACCGGGGCCGCACTCTGGGCCCCCGGTCTATTCTCAGGCGTGACCACAACACCGCGGGGACGCATCGTCGCTGTCGAGGACGAGGCCTTCACCCGCCATCTAGTGGTGGCAGCGCTCGAGGCTGAGGGCTGGGAGGTCCGCTCATGCGCGACGATCGCTGAGGCCATCGAGTCCATCGAGGATGTCGAGCCGCACGTGGTGATATGTGACCTTGATTTGGGTCCCGGCCCATCCGGAGTCGACCTTTGCCAGCGGCTCGTCGAAGACTGGCCGTGGATCGGAATCGTCATCCTGTCGGCCCACACGTCGCCGGAACTCGCGGTCGACTCGATGGGGAAGTTACCGGAGGACGTCGTATACCTCGTGAAAAGCGCCGTCTCTTCCCCGCAGGCGCTGTCCGAGGCTATCGACGCTGCGATCAACGGGCGATTCGCGGGCGCGCAGCAGCGGACTGATGGTGACACGATCGTGCTCAGTCACGAGCAGGCCGAAGTGCTCCGACTCATCGCGCAGGCGTACTCGAATGCCGCAATCGCCGAGCAGCGGGGAACGAGTCTTCGCGCCGCCGAGGCCATGGTGTACCGGGTCTTCCAGGCGCTGGGCATCGACCGGAGCCCTGACGTGAATGCGCGTGTTCAGGCTGCGATGATGTGGAACTCGGGCCGAATTAGTGTCCGCTGATGACCTCTGTCTCAGGGTTGCTTCCCGCGGGCATCTCACGACGGCGCCTCTTAGAGGAGACGGCCTACCTCTCACTTCGGCCATTCACGTTCGTTGTCTTTGGTGCTCTCGTTTTCGTGGTCACTCTCTTACGTTCTGTTCGTTGGGATCTAGGAGAGCCTGTAAAGGTTCTGATTTTCCTGTCGGTTTCGCTTCTGATCTTCGTCTTCGGGTTCAGCACGGCGATGCTCCTCTCCCAGAGGCTGCCCAGATCGTCGATGCCGGTCGTGGCCGTCGTCTTGTGGTCGGTCCTGGCGGCAGTCCGCCGAACCGTTGAGATTGTCCTAGCGAAAGCATTGGATGCTGCTGGGGCGGATGCCTCACCCTTTCCGATCATTCTTGCGATCACGAGCACGCTGGCCTGGGTCATGCTGATTGCGGGTCTGCAGGCCATCAACGTCCTTCGTCGGCAAACGTCCGCTGGGGTGGAAGCGAACATTCAGCAACTTCAACGCCTGAACGCGGCACGCTGGGAGCAACTAGATGCTGAACGCACCACCATGGCCCGCTGGATCCGGAGGACTGTGACTCCCAGCATGGATCGCCTGTCCGCCATGATCGCCGCCTCGCCGATCCGATGGCAGGAGCCAGGATTCGCGAAACAGGTAGAGAAGATCGCGGAGAGTTCTCGCGAGGTCGTGCGGCAGGCCAGTCACGACATGACCAGTCTTGCTGGACGCGCCGAGGCGCTGCGAGGGGCGATCAATGAGGCCGAGGGTGAAGTAGCACGGTCGAGGCCGTCGATCCTCGTTCAGGAAGTTCGCGTTGCACCAGTGGCCTCGGCCCTGATCGGCCTGACCGTCCTCGCACTCTCGGCGCCCGCCCTTGGGCCGGCGGCGATTGTGGCGCTGGTGGTCGGCCTACCAACGGCGTTCGTCGTCCTGTGGATCCTGCTGCCTGTTGCCGAGGCCAGTTACCACCGTTTGCGAATCCCGCGAATTGTCGGGGTCCTCGTCGCAAACCTGCTCGCTGTGTGCGTATCGGTTGCCCTGGCGAACCAGGCCGCCCTCTGGACGTTGTCGAAGTGGTTCCCTCAGGAGCAGCAGGTTCCCTTCGTGCTGCCCTTCCTTGAGCCCGGGTATGCGGTGGTCGTCATTCTCGCGTCCTTGATCATTACAACCGGGGGAGCGCTCGTCGTGGCTGATGGGAAAGTCTGGGCGCTGGCGGAGGAGCGGTTGAGCGCCACGCAGTCTGCTCTGGACACACTCGATCAGGACATGACGCGTCAGTACGAGCAGATGCGCGCCCAGACGACGGCCATGCTGCACGGACCGGTCCAGGGGCGGCTCGCGACGATTGCTATGACCCTTCGCTTCGAAGATGGTGATGTGCCACGCGAGGTTGTCGACTCATGCCGGGCCATGCTCGACGCCTGCCAGCAGGACTTCGCACGTGTGGCGACAGACCCATTCAGTGAACATCGTTCGACCGATCAGATCCTCGCCGATCTGCGGGCCCAGTGGTCGGGGCTGCTCAACATCAGTTGGGAAGTCGACGCAGCAGCTGGGAATAGCTTGAACGCTAGTGCTGGTGTCCGCCGGAGGTTCGAGACACTCGTTGCCGATCTGGCGAGCAATGCTTCACGGCATGGCTCGGCGCACACCCTGCGATTCTTAGTCACCATGGATGACGAAGACCTGTGCGTCGTTGCTCGAGACGATGGTCGAGGACCGCAGCTTCCTGTCACGCCGGGCAAAGGACTGGGGGATGGCGATGGGACTAAGCCGCAGATCTCCATCGATGCCGATGGGTGGTGTCGCGT
>JBMTHB010000217.1:0-3179 GCA_049435845.1 Candidatus Nanopelagicales bacterium
CGAAGTCGGCGCCGGCTGCCCGTGCCTCGTCCGCCTTTTCGCCACCGGCGAACACCAGGACGCGGGCGGTCTTGCCGGTGCCGTGCGGCAGGTTGACCGTGCCACGCACCATCTGATCGGCCTTCCGCGGGTCGACACCCAGACGCATCGACACGTCCACGGTCGGGTCGAACTTGGTCGAGACCGAGTCCTTGATGATCTTGATGGCGCCCATCGGGCTGTAGACCTTGTCGGCCTCGATCTTCTCGACCGCTTGGCGGTATGCCTTACTGCGCTTCATGTCTGCTCTCCTTGGTTGGCAGTTGTGGTGTGCGAGCCGCGCTGGCTCTCCCACATGAATCGGGTGATTCGTGTACTACGCGATATTCGGTTGTGGTGTGGCAGCTGGAGACTACGCGGTGACGGTGATGCCCATCTGGCGCGCGGTGCCCTCGATGATCTTCATCGCGGCCTCGACGTCGTTGGCGTTGAGGTCGGGCATCTTCACCTCGGCGATCTCGCGCACCTGGGCCTTGGTGATGGAACCCGCCTTGACCGTGTGCGGGGTACCGGAACCCTTGGGGATCCCGGCGGCCTTCAGGATCAACTTGGCGGCCGGCGGAGTCTTGAGGATGAAGTCGAAGGAACGGTCTTCGTACACGGTGATCTCCACCGGGATGACCTGTCCACGCTTGTCCTCGGTTGCGGCGTTGTAGGCCTTGCAGAAGTCCATGATGTTTACGCCGTGCTGGCCCAGGGCCGGCCCGACCGGCGGTGCCGGGTTCGCTTGACCTGCCTCGATCTGCAACTTGATCAGGCCAGCGACCTTCTTCTTAGGTGCCATTGTCTTCTTCCTCTTGTGTACTTAGTTCTTGTCGATCTGGCTGAGCGCCAGCTCAGTTCTTGTCGATCTGGCTGAAGGCCAACTCGACGGGAGTCTCTCGTCCGAAGATCTCCACCAGTCCGGTGACCTTCTGCGCTTCGATGTTGATCTCGGAGATCGTGGCATGCAAGGTAGCGAACGGCCCGTCGACCACGGTCACGGAGTCGCCCACCGAGAAGTCGATCTCGATCGGCGCGGCAGCAGCCGCGGCTGCCTCCGCCATGCTCGTGGGACCCGCGGCGGCCGCGGGCTTCTTCTCAGGTGCGGGGGCCAGGATCGCCACGACTTCATCCACCGATAGCGGAGCCGGCGAGTGGCCGTGGCCCACGAATCCGGTGACGCCCGGGGTATGCCGGACGACGCCCCATGACTCGTCGGTGAGGTCCATGCGCACCAGTACATAGCCGGGGAACTTGTTCCGCTTCACCTGCTTGCGCACACCGCCCTTGATCTCGGTTACCTCCTCCATGGGCACCTCGACCTGGAAGATGTAGTCCTCCATATTGAGCGTGGTGGTGCGGGCCTCGATGTTGCCCTTCACCTTGTTCTCGTAGCCAGAGTAGGAGTGGACGACGTACCAATCCCCCGGCGCGATGCGCATCTCCTCGCGGAACGCCTCGACCGGATCGATCTCCTCTTCGACAACAGCATCGACGGCGGCATCCTCGGCGATCTCATCTGCGGCTTCGTCGATAACCGCTTGCGCAGCGAGTTCGGCGTCGGCTGCTTCGTCCACGATCTCCTGTGCCTCAGCGACAACCTCGGCTTCGGCGATCGCCTCGGCTTCGTCGATGAGGACGTCGTCGGCCGTTATCGCAGGTTCGGTGAACTCGATTGCATCGCCGGCGGGCGTAGTCGCCTCATCCTGGTTAGCGCTCTCACCGACCGAGAACGGGTCGATCGATGGTTGGTCCTGGTCGGACACGTCGGTGCTCTCCTTGACTCGAGGTTCGTGTGTAGTGCGCGTGCTCAGCCGAAGATGAGCAGCACTCCTTGGGTGAAGATGTAGTCGTAAGCGGCAATGATCCCGGCCATCACCAAGACGAAGAACAGCACCACGGTGGTGTAGGCGATCAGCTCCTTGCGGGTCGGCCAGATGACCTTGCGCAGTTCGGCGATGACCTGACGGATAAACAAGGCCAGGCGCGCGAAGGGACCGCGCTCGGGCGCGGCAGCTCCACCACTGGGCTGCTGACGCTCGTCGACGTCTGCCATCTCGTGCCTTCCACTTGTTGCCCACCGATCTGTCGACCGGCGTTCCTGTCAGCAGGGCCGAAGGGACTTGAACCCCCAACCGCCGGTTTTGGAGACCGGTGCTCTACCAATTGAGCTACAGCCCTCGGACGGGGCCCGGGCGATTGGCCTGTGGGCAGGCTGACGCCGAGGTACCGCGGGAAGGAGTGTACGGCGCGCCTCCGTCGGGTGATCACCCCGGGCCCACCAGCGGTGAGGGCGCTGCCAAGATTGCCCCGTGACCTCTCCCGCTTCGCGAGTATCCCGACGGATCGGCGCCATCAGCGAGTCGGCCACCTTGGCCGTAGACGCCAAGGCCAAGGCCCTCGCCGCCGCAGGTCGCCCGGTCATCGGCTTCGGCGCAGGGGAACCGGACTTCCCCACCCCCGACTACATCGTCCAAGCAGCGGTGGAGGCCTGCGGCGAGGCACGCTGGCACCGGTATACACCCGCCGGTGGCCTTCCGACGCTGAAGGAAGCCATCGCGGTCAAGACCGGACGGGACTCCGGCCTCCAGGTGGGGGCTGATCAGGTGCTGGTCACCAATGGCGGCAAGCAAGCCCTATACAACGCATTCGCTGCGCTCTTGAACCCCGGTGACGAGGTGATCCTGCCCGCTCCGTACTGGACCACGTACCCGGAGTCGATCCAACTCGCTGGCGGCGTGCCAGTGGAGGTGCCTACCGACGAAACGACCGGCTACCGCGCGTCCGTCGCTGATCTCGAGGCCGCTCGCACGGACAAGACCACCATGCTCGTGTTCGTCTCGCCCTCCAACCCGACCGGTGCCGTCTACTCCCCCGCCGAAGTAGAGGCGATCGGCCGCTGGGCCCTCGAGCACGGACTCTGGGTGGTGACCGACGAGATCTACGAGCACCTCGTATACGGCGAAGCCAGGTTTTCCTCGATGCCCGTCCTGGTGCCCGAACTGGCCGACCAATGCGTGGTGATCAACGGCGTAGCTAAGACCTATGCGATGACCGGTTGGCGTGTGGGTTGGATGATCGGACCGAAGGACATCGTCAAGGCCGCGACGAATCTGCAGTCACACGCAACGTCGAACGTTGCGAACGTCTCGCAGGTG
>JBMTHB010000218.1:0-3133 GCA_049435845.1 Candidatus Nanopelagicales bacterium
CCCACTGTGCGGTTGCAGGTTGGCGTGCTCGGCGCCGAACAATTCCTTCGCGCGCTCGATACCGATCTCCTCGGCAGCATCGACTTCCGCGCAGCCGCCGTAGTAGCGTCGGCCGGGATACCCCTCGGCGTACTTGTTGCTGAGCGTGGAGCCGAGCGCGGCGAGGACGGCTGGTGAGGTGAAGTTCTCGCTGGCGATCAGTTGCAGGCCACTACGCAGCCGCTCGAGTTCGCCCAGGATGATCGCGGCGATCTGCGGATCCTCGCTCTGCAGTGACGCGAAGTCCGGTCCCCAGAAGGTCTCCTGGTCGGCGATGGGGTTCATCTGGCAACTCCTGCTTCACGACGCGACGACGTCCCGGTCATCCGGCTGGCTCGTCAGCCACTGTATCTCCCACGAGTGCACCGAGCACGCCCTCCACGCGCGCCGAGTCCACGGCGCCGGGCCGCACGATCGACGGGATTCGGGTGCGGACATCCACGACCGTGCTGGACAACTGGTGGTCCTCGCTCGGTGACCACGGCGTTTCCCCCACCCGGCCGGCATCCAGCGCTCCGGCGACTTCGTCGCCGAGGGCGTCCACCGCCTCCTCGACGGTGACCGGTGCCGGCGCACCGGCCATCCCTGCCGTGCTCGCCGCCATCGGACCGAGTCGGCGGCATACCGCGAGCGCGATCGGGTGCACCGGCATGCGAACCGCCACGGGTGCCTGCGGCGGGTGATCCCAGGCCAAAGTCGCCTGCGGGCGCAGCAGGATCGTCACCATGCCGGGCCAGAAAGTACGCATCAGCACCTGGGCCGCCGGCGGTACCCGCGCGGCCACCCCCGACACCGTCTCCGGTGACCCGACCAAGAGGCCGAGCGGTGTGGTCGCCGGCTGGACCTTGGCGCGGCGAAGGAGCGAGGTTCCCTTGACGGAGAAGGCATCGGTCGCAACGACGTAGCAGTTCTCGGTGGGCACGATCACCAATCCACCACGCCGCATCGCCGCGACCGCCGAGGCGATCGCGCGATCCCGATTCGCGGGGTCCGTGCAATCCCAGACGACCGCGGCACTCACGCGTTGCTCCTGATCGCCATGGTGAAGCGGGGTAGGCCAGCAAGATCCAATCGATCGGTCACGGACTCGAACAGCGAGGCCCCCGGTCGACCCGTCACCATCGACGCCAACTGCTCATCGAGGGACATCGAACGAACGAGCCCCACCACGCCACCGTCGCCTGATTCCGGACCCTGGACGTCGGCGTGTTCCATCACGAGCATCCCGCCGGGACGCAGCAGCAACGCAGCGGTCCGTGCCACGCGTTCGATCACATCCATGCCGGTTGGGCCTGCGAACAACGCAAGTGCCGGGTCGTGGTCACGCACTTCTATCTCTCGGGGGACCATTCCTTCGGGGATGTAGGGCGGGTTGGAGACGACGACGTCCACTGCCCCGACTAATCGCACCAGCGCTCCCCCGGGGTCGGCCACGACTCCCGCATCCGCGTGGACCACCTCGACCTCGGAACCGGCGTCGGCCAACCGCCGCCGGTGCGCGGCGACGTTCCGTCTGGTCCACTCGATCGCCTCATCGCCCATTTCCACCAACTGCACCCGGGAACCTGGGACCTCGAGAGCGACGGACAATCCGATGGCTCCGCTGCCAGCGCACAGGTCGACGACGACCGGCTGGTCCACCTGCCGAGCGTGTCGGATCGCAGCTTCGGCCACGAGTTCGGTCTCCGGACGTGGAACGAACACCCCCGGCCCCACGTCCAGGTCGATACGCCGGAACGCGGCTCGACCCACGATGTGCTGAAGCGGTACCCGACTCAAGCGGCGTGCCAAGGCTTTCTCGAATGCCATCCGCTGCTGGGACGTCAACTCGTCTTGGAGGATCAGGCGATTCCGCGGCACGTCGAGAACCCACGACATCAACCAATCGGCGTCGGCCTTGGGGGATGGCACGCCTGCCGCCGTCAAACGACGTTGGGCGTCGTACAGCACATCGCGGGTGCTGCGGGTATCACCGACCGAACGGTCCGGGCCCTGGTCGCCGGTCGCGTCGAAGTGCAGGCCCGAACCGTGCGCTGGCGTCGTGTCGGGCATGGGAGTGTCAGTTCTCGCTGGACAGACGTGTCTCACGGTCGGCCGCGGTGCAGGCGTCGACGATGGCATCGAGGTCACCGTCGAGCACCTGGTCCAGATTGTGCGCCTTGAACCCGACACGGTGATCATTGATCCGGTTCTCGGGGAAGTTGTAGGTGCGGATGCGTTCGCTGCGATCGACCGTGCGCACTTGACTGCGACGGGCATCGGAAGCCTCCTGCGCTGCCTGCTCCTCCGCGATCGCCAGCAGGCGAGCCCGCAGGATGCGAAGGGCCGACTCCTTGTTCTGCAGTTGGCTCTTCTCGTTCTGGCAGGACACGACCACACCGGTGGGTAGGTGGGTGATGCGCACCGCTGAGTCGGTCGTATTGACGCTCTGACCGCCCGGCCCCGAGGAGCGATAGACGTCGATCCTCAGATCGTTCGGGTCCACTGTCACATCCACATCCTCCGCCTCGGGCAGCACCAGCACGCCGGCAGCCGAGGTATGAATCCGACCCTGCGACTCGGTGACCGGGACGCGCTGCACCCGATGTACGCCGCCTTCGAATTTCAATCGCGCGAACGGCGCCTCCCCCGGCTCCGGCACGCCCTTCGCCTTGACCGCGACCGAGACGTCCTTGTAGCCACCGAGATCGGATTCCACCGCGTCGATGATCTCGCTGCTCCAACCCCGACGTTCCGCGTATCGCAGGTACATGCGCAGCAGATCCCCGGCGAACAGCGCCGACTCCTCTCCCCCTTCACCCGCCTTGATCTCGACGATGACGTCCTTGTCATCCATCGGATCCCGTGGCAGGAGCAGTTCCTGGAGTCGTTGGGCTGCCGCCGTCTCCCGCTGAGCCAGCACAGCGGCCTCGTCGGCGAATGCTTCATCACCCATCTCAGCGAGCTCGAGCGCCGCTTGATGATCGTCGCGAAGTCCGCTCCACTGTCTGTAGGCCGCCACGATCGGCCGCAACTGCGCGTAGCGCCGACCAAGCTTGCGGGCCCGCGCTTGATCAGCGTGCACGCCAGGATCGGCAAGTTCGCGCTCGACTTC
>JBMTHB010000219.1:0-3161 GCA_049435845.1 Candidatus Nanopelagicales bacterium
TGTGAACGCATTCGTGATCGATCCGCAGCGCGATACCGACCGAGTGGACAAGCTCATCGCCGAGCACGGCCTCACCGTCACCCATGTGGGGGAAACGCACATCCACAATGACTACGTCAACGGTGGCTACCAGTTCGCGAAGAAGCACGGTGCCACCTACGTCGTCCCGGCGGATGTCGAACTTTCCTATCTGGGTGAGCCGAATGTCGTCGCGATGGGCGATGGCGGAGAGTTCCGTGTCGGAGATCTGGACGTTCGAGTAGTGCACACCCCCGGTCACACCCCACATCACATCTCCTTTGCGGTGAGCCGCGACGACCATCCCGGCGCGGTCTTCACGGGTGGTTCCCTGCTCTATGGAACCGTCGGTCGTCCCGACCTCGTTGCACCCGACCTCACGGTCAAGCAGGCCCACGATCAGTGGCATTCGGCGCACAAGCTCGTCGATGAACTTGAAGCCGACACGCAGATCTATCCCACCCACGGTTTCGGCTCGTTCTGTTCATCGATCCAAACCGCGGGTGTCCAAACGTCCTTGGGGCAGGAGAAGGACATCAATCCAGCGCTGACTCAGGCCGAAGGGGATTTCGTCGAGATGCTCATCGCCGGCCTCGATGTCTTCCCTGCCTACTACGCCCATATGGGTCCGGCGAATGCCGCGGGTCCGGCGGAGATCGACCTTTCCTTGCCCGAACCCGTCGATCCCGCAGAGCTGCGACGCCGGGTAGCTGCCGGTGAGTGGGTCGTTGACCTTCGATCGCGCGAGGTGTTCGCGTCCGGACACGTGCCAGGCGCTGTGAACTTCGATCTCAACGGCGCCTTCGTCAACTACCTCGGCTGGATGGTGCCGTGGGGTACGCCCATCACTTTGGTGGGTGCCACCACCGAGCAGGTGGAGGCCGCGCAGCGCGAACTGGTGCGGATCGGTATCGATCGGCCGGCCGGTCAAGCAGTGGGGAATCCCCAGGCGTGGATGAGCGAAGGCGAGCAACCAGCTTTCTTGCGCCGCGTCGATTTCGACGAGATGGCCAAGGAATGGAAAGCCAATCCCGACGCCGTTGTCGTCGACACCCGTCAGATCCTGGAGTGGGAATCGGGCCACGTGAAGGGCGCGACCTTCATACCGTTCTACGAAGTAATCGACCGGATGGGCGAGCTTCCGCGAGATGTCGACGTCTTCGTGTATTGCGGTTCCGGATACCGCGCGGCGGCGGTGGCCTCGGTGCTCCAGAACGCCGGCTTCGACAACATCGTCCATGTCGACGACGATTTCCCGAACGCGGCCCACGCAGGTCTGGAGATCGTGTCGGAGGAGGCGCCGGACCGTGAGCCGGGATGGACCTGGTTGGCATCGCGCTCTGCTGTTCGGGAATTCCAGCCCGGCCGAGTCACGAGTTCCACTCGGTCTTGATCACGGACTGATGTCACTTGCGTTCAGCACATAACTGAACCGCCGACCACAACCCCCGACTCGCGCCCGTTCCGGTGGTGGCTGTGCCACGATACGAGCCGGGGGTTCGTCGTGCGAACAGTCGAAAGCGTGTTCATGGAGGGGATCTAGGTGGCGATCGAGTCTCGATCGATAAGACCCCGTACCCGAATCACGTACTCGCCCAAGGTGTTCATCCCCTTGACGCAACTGTGTCGCGATCGATGCGGGTACTGCACTTTCGCGCAGGCCCCGCACCACGTCTCCTCCCCTTACCTGAGTTTGGACGAAGTCGAGGCAGTCGCGACCCGAGGCGCGCAGGCGGGATGTCACGAGGCTCTGTTCACGCTGGGGGAGTTCCCGGAGGATCGTTACCCAGGGGCTCGTGCATGGCTCGATGAACACGGCTATACCTCGACGATCGACTATCTGGTCGCAGCGTGCCAACGCGTCCTGGAGACGACAGGACTGTTGCCCCATGCCAACGCTGGAGCCCTCGATCGCGCGGACCTTGCTCGGCTCAGAAGCGTCGCTCCCAGCCAAGGGATGATGATCGAGTCGTTGAATCCGAACCTGACGGCGCATCGCGGTGCACCCGATAAGGAGCCGGCTCGTCGACTCGCCACCCTCGAGTTCGCCGGGGAACTCGCAATCCCGTTCACCACGGGCATCCTGATCGGCTTCGGTGAGTCACGCGCCGATCGCGTCGAGGCCCTCGAGGCGATCGCTGCCAGTCACGAGCACCACGGACATATCCAGGAAGTGATCATCCAGAACTTCGTGCCGAAGCCGGGAACGACGATGCGCAACTCGCCGGCGTGCTCCATGGACGATCTGGTCGACGCCATCGCCCTGGCGCGGAACATCCTGCCGGCAGGTGTGCATGTCCAAGCACCCCCGAATCTGGTGGACGACATCGCCACGATCGTCCAAGCCGGCATCGACGACTTCGGCGGCGTCTCGCCGGTAACCGCCGATTACGTCAACCCTGAGCGGCCGTGGCCATCGCTCGATGCGCTGCGAGCAGTGGCCGAGGAGCAAGATCTGGAGTTCGCCCCGCGACTGACCGTGTATCCGGAGTACGTTCTCGATGCGCGGACATGGATCGATCCGGGGCTGCACTTCCCGGTGCTCGATCGCAGCGATGCCGAGGGGCTTGCCCGCGATGATCCCGGGGCCGTGTTCCCGGAGAAATACCAGAATGCGGCAAACGTGGGGACCGGGGCCGAAGTCGTGCAGATCGGGCGCCGTTCCACCGCTTGGTACGCCGGCGCCGACCGGACTCCCGCGACATTGGTTCCGCAGGTCGTGACCATCGGCGGCGCCGTGCGCGAGGTGCTCGACGGAGTGCAGTCTGGACAGACCGTGGAGGCGCAGGAGCTGGCGATCCTCTTCGCGGCTCGCGGTAGGGAAGTGGCTGCGATCGCGGAGGTCGCCGACGAACTGCGGGAACAGGCGAATGGATCGGTCGTCACCTTCGTGCGCAATCGCAACATCAACTACACCAATGTGTGCACATACAAGTGCTCGTTCTGCGGTTTCTCGAAAGGTCCCCTGTCGTTGAATCTGCGAGGGCGCCCATACCTTCTCGATGATGCGGAGATCGCTGCGCGAGTGGTCGAAGCCGCATCCCGGGGTGCCACCGAAGTGTGCCTGCAGGGCGGAATCCATCCGGAATTCGACGGTGACTACTACGTCAGGGTGACTCGCCTGGTCAAGAACGCTGTGCCGG
>JBMTHB010000220.1:0-3155 GCA_049435845.1 Candidatus Nanopelagicales bacterium
CCTGCAGCAGATCGCGCACGATGGCGGCTTTGGTGGCCGGGGTCTGCGCTGGATCGCCGAGCGCCATCTGCAGTGCGGCCGACGCGTCGACCGCTCGTCCGAACCGGAAGATCTCCTCCTCAGTCGCGTCCAACGTGCCATCGGCTTCGGCGACGGTGAACGCAGCCTGCGCTGCAAGCTGCTCCAAGGCGACGACCAGGTCGACGTCGTCGGACCACCGGCGTTCGACGGCGTCGGCTACGACGTCGAGTGTCAGGTCGTCGACTTTCCCGCTGAGGATGTCGCGCACCAAGGATTGGCGAACGCTGGACAGTTGACCCGAGTCGGCGAGCGTGGACCGCAGTTGCGGGTTGTCGTCCAGCACCGCGGCCACCGCGAACAGTTGCCCCGCGAGCACGTCGAAGCCGGGCGCTTGACGCAGGGCATCGAGTGCCGTGGAGCACGCTGCGAGGGACTCGCGACTGGAACCGAGCATCAGCGAGCAGCCTGCCTCTCGAGATCATCGAGGAACGCATCCACGGTCGCCCGCACGCGAGCGTCGTCCGTGAGCGATTCACCCACGACCTTGCCGGCCAGTTCGACGGACAGCTCTCCGACCTGGCGGGTCAAGGTGCTCATCGCCTGGGCACGATCGGCGGCCATCTGCGCCTCGGCGGCGGCCGTCACCTGCGCGGCCGCCTGGCGGGCCTCGTTTCGGGCTTCTTCGACGATCGACGCTCGGTCGGCCTGGGCCTGGGTGCGGATGGCGGATGCCTCTTCACGCGCCTGGGCGAGCTGCTGCTTGTACTCCTCCAGCACTCGCTGCGCCTCGACTTGTGCATCCTCCGCGCGCTTCAGGCCACCCTCGATGGCGTCGGCCCGCTCGTCGAGCGTGGCCTTGATCTTCGGCAACGCGAACTTGCCGAGCGCACCGAAGACGATCAAGAAAGCGATGAGACCGATGATCAGTTCATCGATCGGCACGGCAAGGACGCTGGGCATCTCCTCGCTTGCGGCACTCACGGCGGCCACGATCTTCATTGCCGAAACCTCTTTCGTTGGTAGTCAGGATCCATGGTCGATCTGGGACGGTCGCCTCGCGCGTAGGCGCTGCCCTAGTGGGCGGCGCTCCGCTATGCGCCGCCCTCCATCACGGTCCGAAGACGAAGGGCACAACGAAGCCGATCAGTGCCAAGGCCTCGGCGAGCGCGAATCCCAGGAGCATGTTCTGACGGATCACTCCATAGGCCTCTGGCTGGCGGGCGATTGCCTGCACGCCTTGACCGAAGATGATGCCGATTCCAATACCCGGGCCGATTGCGGCGAGGCCGTATCCGACCGATCCGATGGAACCGGTGAGTTCCGCGTAGAGCGACATGTTGTTTCCTTTGCTGTCCTGGCCGATGGCTGGTTCCATCGGTCTGGGGTCTGGGGGGCTATTCAGTTGTGGGTGGAGGGCCGATCAGTGTTCCGCATGCAGCGCGCTCCCGATGTAGACGGCAGCGAGCAGCGTGAAAATGTAAGCCTGGAGCGCTTGGATAAAGGCCTCGAACGCGGTCAGGGCGACTGTTACCGTGAATGACGCGATCGAACCGAGAATCCCGATGACGCTCGCGCTGATCAGATAGAACGCCGCGATGCTGAAGGTAGCGAGCAGCAGGTGGCCGGCGAACATGTTCGCGAATAGACGAACCGCGTGCGTGAACGGCCGCACCAGTATGTTCGAGATCAATTCGATCGGAGCGAGCAGGACGTACATAGCCTTGGGGACACCGGGTGGGAACATCATGTTAGTGAAGAACTTGATCGGTCCCTGCTTGATCATGCCGAGGGGCACCCAGGTGAAGTAGACGATGAGTGCGAATGCGACCGGAATCGCGAAGATCGAAGTGGCGGGCAGTTGAGCGCCAGGCAGGATGCCGAAGAAGTTCAGGATCCACACAAAGAAGAAGAAACTGAACAAGAAGGGGACGAACTTCTCCCCGCCATGACCGATCGTCTCCTTGGCAATGCCGTCTCGAATGAACACATAGCCGACCTCCCCCACGTTCTGGGCTCCTCGGGGAACCAACTTCGGCTTTCGGAAAGCGTAGGAGAAGAAGCCGACCACGAGAACCACTCCGAGCAGCAACAGCACAGTCACCTTGGAAAAACCGGCTTCAAGGCCTGCAAGCTGAACCGTGAAGATGTCGTCGAATAGGAAAATTTCGGCTCCGGGTGCGGGGAAGCCGCAGCCGGACATCAGGTGACACTCCAGTCCGCCCGATGCAGAGACGTGACCGGCCGAGGTGGTGATCAACCCCTGTCCTCCTTGCCTTCCCTCACGGCGTGTTGTGCCCGTTGCTTCATCCGATCCTCTCGGGCCAGGCCGGTGAAGATCAGGTAGTACGACAGCCCCAGCCCGACGAAGGCACCGATGGCGATCAAGGCCGATCGGTTCCCCCACCACAAAGAGATCAGCCAGCCGAGTCCGGCGTACAGCACGATGCCGGCGATCATTCGACTGGAGATCGTCCAAGCGGCGTTGTCCATTGCCGGGGAAGGCTGCGGTGCACGCTGCGACAGGGACGACGTCGGGGTGGAACGTTGGCGTGAACGGTACCAGGACGCGGGCTCGGTCATGACCGGGCCTCAGGCTCGACGTAGAGAACCTTGGTTCGCGCGAACACCCATACTTCGGCGGCTGTCCAGGCCAGGGTGCAGGCGACGATCGTCGCTGCGAACACCCGGGTGTTGAACAGGGTGGTGTTGGCGAACGCGATGATCAGAATGAACAGCACGCCGATCTTGACCAGGTAGATCGTCAAGGCGACGGTCATGGCGATCTGCGGGTTATTACGAAGCACCGAGCCGAGCACGAACTGGCCGACGCTGAAGAACGCGATGACCAGGACGGTGGCGAAGATGCCCCCCAGCCCACCGGACCAGCCGTCGACCAGATAGCCGATGACGACGCCGATGACGCCGACGACGGCAGTGATCATGCCGGCACGACGCAGGACCAGGGCGTCGATACCCGAGGCGGGGCGCAGTTTGTCTGTCATCTGATTCAAGGTGGACCGACCAGGAGGTGCGGTGCCTTTCCGACGCTATCGCACCCGCGCTCGGATGCACACCCGGAGTTGCGGCCGAAGGGTGACCCGCAGGCTCAACCCGCCGAGGAGTCGATGTCGGTG
>JBMTHB010000221.1:0-3151 GCA_049435845.1 Candidatus Nanopelagicales bacterium
CTCTCCGAGGAGGAGGAGCTCGCAGCGATCCGACCCGATCTCGATGGCACTCAGATCATGCAGATCCTGGACATTCCACCAGGGCCGGTGGTGGGTGAGGCGTACGAATTCCTGCTCGGGCTGCGCCTCGACAGAGGACCGATGGACCAGGCGAGCGCGACCGAGGCGTTGCGTGCCTGGTGGGCAGCGCGGCCCTCCGCGTGATGTAGATCAGCCTGCGCCGACATGAATCAGCCCTGACGAGAATCAGCGCCGGTCTCAGTGTCAGCTCCGTATCGCGGGAATGTCCGCAGGTCGGTGCTCGGGCGCACCCTCGTGCGGTGTGTACATCAGCACGTGGGCCACGGTTATCAGTCCGAGCAGCAGCGCCGTCCACCCCAATGTCCGCTCCAAGGTGACCGATCCGAAGGCGAACACCACGATCAGCCAGACGGCGAGCAATCCCCACCGCACGAACGGCGCGTATTCGCGCATCGGCCGACCGATCACCGACAGGCCGCTGGGGAGCCGGCTGCCGATCTCGGCAAGACCCGCGTCGATGGATCCACGGACGTGTCGGGCGATCCGGGTCGAGCCACTGAACCAACCGACCGCGATTATCACCAGGCCTACGACGAGCTGCCCTTGTATAGCGAGGAGCAGGTAGGTTAATAGCTGGTTGTAGAACGCGGTCGCCGCGGCCTCGAACAGCGTGCCGGAGAAGGCGTTGACGAAACCGGCTTCGGCGATGCGGATGGCGTAGTTGAGGACTATCGCCCAGGCGAGCACCACGATGCCGACCGCGACCGTCGTTCGCGCTCGTCTCGATGCCAGCAGCACCGAGACGGTGAACAGTGCCGCGGTGATCAGCAGCACCAGGCCGAGGATCGGGCTCGCGAACGCATATGCGGTGCGAACCTGAGCGAGTGCCGGTGAGTCCAGCAGGACGATCTGCGCATCTGTCTCGGGAATGGTCACGAGCCCGGCTACCGCGATGCCGTCGTCGACTAAGGATTGCTGGACTTCTTGCAGGAGCGGGGAGATGTTCAGGACGAGTTCATCACCCTCGAATTGAACCGGCCCACTGGGGTCGCCGGTCAGGGCGGCCATGAATCCACGTTGCGCGGCCTCGTTGATGCGCACCCAGGCCTCTTGGAAGGCGTTGGATGACACGAAGCGCTCGACGCCACCGCGAATCAGACCGTCGATGCCCGCCTTGATCGGACCGGACAGCAGGTCACCGAGTTGCTCGTTGGGGATCAGCGCCCCGAGTAGACCTCCGGCGAGTTCGGCGGTGTCGATCTGTTCGATGATCGCGTTGCTGACGACGTCGGCTACCGCTTGTTGGATCTCCGGGTTCTCAGCCAGCGGCCCGACAGTGTCGATGAACTGCTCGGAGTCCACCACCGTCTGGTGGCCCCAGTGGCCGATGACAGCAACCGGCGTGAGCAGCGTGGCGATGATGAAGATGATTAGTGAGACGATCGAGCGTCCCCGCCAACGCTTTCGGGTGACGGGACTTTGCGCGTACGTCGCCGAGGCACCGGTCGTCATGAGCGCGAGCATAGGCCTCCGGCAAACTTCGTGGCAGGAAACCGTGAACCTCGGATGGAATTCGCACGTGCCTCACGCGGTGTTCGGCAACCATCCGCTTCTACTGCGCATCCAGTACCAAGCTGCGGTGAGGACCAACAGCGCCGCGCACAACGCGTATCCCCAGGTGAATCGACCGGTGATGGGGGAGGCGAAGGCCGTCAGGGTGATCCCTGCCACCAGGCATACGTTCACGATCATGTCGAACAGCGCGAAGACGCGACCGAGTCGATCGTCGGGGATCTCCCGCTGCAAGACGGTGTCGGCGCACACCTTCACCGATTGACCGGCGAAGCCGATCGACGCAGCACCAGCGACGAGCAGGATCAACCCCGGCGTTACTGCCGTCAGCGTGAGGAGGCCGAATCCGACCACGCCGCCTTGAATCATCACGATCCCCACCCATGGCCCGATGCCGATGCGTCGGGTCATCGTCGGGGTGAGCACGGCACCGATGAGCGCGCCTGCGGCCGCACCCGTGGTGGCTAAAGCGAAGTCGGCCAACGCCGCATCGGCTTGCTCCGTGGTGTTCAAACTGCCACGCACGAGCAATAGCGCTCCGGCGGTCAGCACACCGAAGGCGAATCTGTTGGCGATGATCGCGACCATGATGTCGCGCGCCGGGACGCACTGACGCAGGGTGCGAGCGCCCTGCACCAGACCATGGAAGACGTGCGCGAAAGTGTCGATGGGAGCACCGCGCGTGGGCCCGAGTGCGTCGAGCGCCAAGCGGGCGGCGATGAACGCGGCGACGATGTATGACACCAAAGCCGACACGAGCACAACCTGGGAGCCGACGTCACCACCACCGGCGAGAGAGCGGATGCCCACCCCCGCGATAGCGCCCACGCCCACGGCGATGGTCCCCGACGTTGGTGCGAGCGCGTTTCCGGTGATCAGTTCCCGCCCGCTGACCACATGCGGCAGGGACGCCGACAGCCCAGCAAGAATGAAGCGACCGACGCCTAGGACCAGCAACACGAAGAAGCCCAGGACCAGATCGGCTTGACCACTACCGACCACCACTATCACTGGGATGGTCAGCAGCGCCTTGAGCAAGTTGGCGCGAACGAGGACGTTGCGTCTGCGCCAACGATCGAGCAGGACGCCGGCGAAGGGTCCGATGATCGAGTACGGCAGCAGCAGGATCGCGAAAACCGCGGCTACGCGTACCGCGTCCGGTTGTCTCTCCGGGGAGAACAACACGAACGTGGCGAGCGCGGACTGCAGCAGTCCGTCACCGAACTGACCAGCAAGTCGCGTGCTGTAAAGCCGCCGAAATCCCTGACTCGCCAGTACTGAGCGCAGCGCGCCCGCCCGGCCCGCCTCGGCCATGCCGGAAGGCTACCCGGCGATGAATGCCTCGACTTCATCGCGAGCTTGGCTGTCGGAGTACTGCTGCGGCGGCGACTTCATGAAGTAGGCCGAAGGAGCGAGCATCGGTCCGGCTACACCACGGTCAAGACCGATGCGTGCTGCCCGGATCGCGTCGATGATCACACCAGCGCTGTTCGGTGAATCCCAGACCTCGAGCTTGTACTCCAGGTTCAACGGAACGTCACCGAACGCGCGTCCCTCG
>JBMTHB010000222.1:0-3143 GCA_049435845.1 Candidatus Nanopelagicales bacterium
CGGGATCAGCGAGACCGTGTTGCCTCCGGCGTCGACCGAGACCGCCACCGGTGCGTTCGTCGCACCCGGACCACTTCCCACACCTGCTGCTGCAGCAGCACGGGTTGCTTCCTGAGCCACCTGTGGATCGGGGACAGCACCCGGCGCGGCTGCTCCTCCGGCTGCACCTCCAGCAGCACCTCCGCCCGCGGCGCCGCCGCCGGCTCCTCCACCAGCGCCGGCTCCTGCACCAGCGCCGGCACCGCCCGCGTCCGCGCCTCCGGCATCGGCCGGAGGAACGATCAGGTAGTAGCCGAGGATGGACTCCGAGCTTCCGAAGTTGGTGCGGATGCGCTGGGAAACGCACAGGAACGCTCCTGAACGATCAGCGACGTTCATCAAGATGGTGGCCCACCTGTCCAGGCCGGTGTAGGCGATGTCGAGTTCGGCACCGGGTGCTGCTGTGTCGCAGCGTGCACCATCGGCATCGGCGTATCCGATATTGAGTACGCGATTGACCAACACCTCACCGCCTTGCGGCGCGCCTTGGAGCGGCGCGGTCACGATCAACTCAGCACCCGCGGTCGCCTCGTTCACCAGAGCACCGGTGGTTGCATCGTTGATCACCGGGACGGGTGCCACGATCTGCGAAACCGGCGCCTGCGGGTCGCCTTGTCCCACATCGACCGGAACCTGTTCCTCGTTGACGGGCGCAGGATCCTGCTCCTGCGGAATTTCGCGAGCCTGTTCGGTTACCGGCACGTACACGACGCCGGATTCGCTCGAGCCGACGTTCGTCACGACCTTCTGCTGCAGACACAACCAGGAGCCAGCATCACCGGCCACGTCGATCTCCAACAACGCAGGCCGCAGACCGGCCCCACTGAGATCCTTATCGGCGATGTCCTCGCAGCGTCCACCTCGACTGCCTGCGTAGCCGTACGCGAGGGTTCTGATGCGAACCGTCTCACCTTGTGCGGCGTCACCACCGAGGTTAGAGCGAACCACGACCGTGCTGCCGGTCTCGATCGATGCCAAACGCCGGTTGGAATCACGGTCGTACACCGTGGGTTCCTTGGGTACCAGGGTGGAGACACCGTCCGGCTCTCCTTGTTCGGCACCCTGGTCACCCTGGTCGGCAGGATCCTCTTGCGGTTCCTCCACCTCTCCGGAGATGGGGAGGTACTTCACCGACGAAACCGAGCGGCCGCGCGATGTGACGATCAGTTGGCGGACACACAGCACTTCACCCGGCCGCGCAGCTACATCCACGCGCCTGGCGACATCGTCCAGTCCAGCTCTGACGACATTGAAGTCCTGACCATCACCATCGACGAGGCACTGGTTCCCAACTTCGTTCGTGTATCCAACGAGGACGCGACGTGTGTTCAAGCGCTCACCGCCCGCCAAGGAGCCGTTCGCCTTCGCCGTGACCACCACGCGCTCGCCAGCCTCGACCTGCCGGGCGGCATCTCCGGCTGCGTTGCGGACAACCGGAGTCTGCGCCCGTACCGAGGTTCGAGCGTTCGCCGCACCCGAATCGTCATCTTCCTCGGGTTCGGGCACGAGTGGCTCGCCCGGATCCTGATCGCCATCCACGGGTTGCTGCTCCGATGAGGCAGCTGCGGTGATCGGGATCGAACTGGTGACGGTGACGTTCGGGCCCCGCTTGGAGGTGATCTGCGCTGCACACAGCACAGCCGTACCTGCTTGTGCCGCTGCGAGGAACTCTGCAGAGCGAATGTTCCGTAGGAAGTACGGCAGGGTCAACTCATTGTTGCCCTGTGCCAGCACATTGAAGATGGCGTAGCTCGATGCGCTCGGGCACTGACCCACTGCCCATGTCGCACCGATCTTGCGGGTGGTGAAGGCGCTCGGGCCGGACCCGCTCGCTTCGACCGCGTACACAATCCGCAACTGACCATCAGCCGACACGCTTTGAATCGGAGTGCGGGCATCGAAGTCGACGAACACAGGTGGCAGCGCCGTTGCGCTCGTCCGCTCGTCGATCGGCTCCTCGTTGGTGCTCTGGGCGCTCTCAGCGATCCGCACGTAGGAGTACTGCGTCTGCAAACCCGTGAGTCCGTTCTCGAACCACTGGGAAGCGCATAGGAACTTGCCCGCTTGGTCGCGCGGGACAGTGACAGGCTGGGAAGCAATTCCGTACCCGGCTGAAACGAAGTTGTACTGCTTCGCCGGACGGTTGGCGTTCGGGTCGCTGCATTGCCCACCGACACTATCTGCGTAGCCGATGACGAGCTTGCGCTCGTTGACCGGCGGCTTGGGTTCGCTGCCGAAGTTGTATCGAGAAACGATCTCCCCCACAACGTCCACCCGGCTACCGGCAGCGATTCGTGACAGCACACGACCGCCTGATTGAACCTGCGGCGCAGGAACCTCGAAAGCAGGCGCCGCGGGATCCGGCGTCGGGATGTTGCTGGCGTACCACAAGTATGTCGGGGCAGAGGACTTTTCTCCGCCAGACGAGGTGACCTCTTGCGTGAAGCACACCCAGGGGCGTTCGCGATAGTTCCTGAGGATTTCGGACCACGTCGCTTCATTTGAAGCACGCCACGAAACGGTGATCTCAGCGGAGGAAGCCTCCACCTCCTGCCGTTCGAGGACGCTGCAGGTGCCACCTCTTTCAGGCGCGGTGCCTACCACCAGGTTGCGTCTGGACACGGTCTCGTCCGCAGTGGCGCCACGGATAGGTAGCGTGAACTGGAAGGGACTTTGTGCGGACGACGTACCGAGGGAGATGATTCGACCGGCGAGCCTGCCGATCGGTACCGGTGAACCCGGATCGAGGCCCCCTTGACCGAACGTCGGAAAGACGGTGAGTGCGTACTTGTACCTGTCGCGATCCCGATTCGCAAGCCTGCCTGAGAGATTAGTTCCGAATTCTTGGACGGCGCAGATGTATGGCCTGCCCGCGCTGGTCGCCGGCACCGTGACACTCTTGGAAACAGCGCCCGCGGTGCGGGGGAAGTCGACGACGGTCACCTCGTCCGGCCCCCCTCGAGCGCTTAAGCAATCGTCGACCGTGACGTTCTCGGATGCGACCCGCTTCAAGAACAAGCGACGATTGTTGATCCGCTCGTTGCGTGCCGAGTTGAGGGTTCCGGAGTACGCGAGCGTGAATTCGGTCGATGCCCCCGGCGTCA
>JBMTHB010000223.1:0-3140 GCA_049435845.1 Candidatus Nanopelagicales bacterium
GATCGGTCAGGCACGCATCGCAGTAGCCATCTGCGAGGACCTGTGGCGAGACGGCGGTCCGGTGCTGTGGGCGCGCGACGCGCAAGCCTCGGTCATAGCGGTCTTGAACGCTTCACCCTACGAGCGCATGAAGGACGACCAGCGGCTAGCCCTGTGCGTGGATAAGGCCCGCACCTCCGGTGCCGCCATCGTCTATACGAACATGACCGGCGGGCAGGACGAACTCGTCTTCGACGGCGACTCACTCGTGGTCGATGCCAACGGTCGCTTGCTCGAGCGCGCCTGTCAGTTCGGCACCCAGGTGTTGGTGGTCGAGTTGGCGGTGCCGGAAGCACCCACCACGGATGTGCCACACATTCGGTTCACCGCCAACGCCAACGAAGCACCACTCCCCGCAAACCTGCTGACCCCCCGCCTGGACGATCACGAGGAGATCTACGCCGCGCTACGACTAGGTCTGGCGGACTATGTCGACAAGAACGGGTTCCGCAGTGTTCTCCTGGGACTCAGCGGCGGTATCGACAGTGCTTTCGTCGCCGCTCTAGCGGTAGACGCACTCGGAGCCGATCGGGTCTATGGCGTTTCGATGCCGAGTCGATATTCATCCGAGCACTCCATCGAGGATGCCCACGACCTGGCCCGACGCACCGGTCTTGCCATCCGTGACGTTCCGATCGCTCCGATGTTCGACGCGTTCCAAGGAAGCCTGGCGCTCACCGGATTGGCGGAGGAGAACCTCCAGGCACGCATCCGCGGCATGGTCTTGATGAGCCTGTCCAACGCCGAAGGTCACCTGGTGCTGGCTACCGGCAACAAGAGCGAACTGTCCGTTGGCTACTCGACGATCTACGGGGACGCCGTCGGCGGCTTCGCTCCGATCAAGGATCTGCCGAAGACACTCGTGTGGGATCTGGCCCGGTGGCGGAACGCGCAGGCGGCAGCACGCGGCGACGTCGAGCCAATTCCCCCACGATCCATTGCCAAGGAGCCGTCTGCCGAGCTTCGGCCTGGCCAGGTCGACACCGATTCGCTTCCCGACTACGCGCAACTGGATGCACTTTTGGACGCGTACGTCCACGAAGACACCGGCGCCCGGGAATTGGTCCAGTTGGGATTCGATCCTGACTTGGTGGAGCGCGTGCTGCGCATGACCGATGCCGCAGAGTACAAGCGCCGCCAATACCCACCAGGAACGAAAATCGGAGCGCGGGCGTTCGGTCGGGACAGGCGGTTGCCGATCACCAATAGATGGCGGGAGAGCGCTACCTGAGCACGAGATCGACGACGTCGGCGGTGGATGTCGAATCAACCGACTGGCATCCGGCCCAGGTGCTCAAGAACACCATCGATCCGACGAGAGCCGCTATCGCGACGTCGATGTCGAAATCCTCTGGCAGCTCACCCGTGGACTTGCCTCCGATGAGGACTGTGCGAATGCGCGCGCTGCGTGGTTCGATCACGCGCCGGTAGAACTCGGCCACTAGCTGCGGGGACTCCTGCGATTCGCTCAGTACGTGACGCATGATGCGTCCAGCCTGTGAGGTGGGTATCCCCTGACGAACCCGCTCCATCATGATCGACAACCGATCTCTGGCCGATCCGTGCTCGGGAATGGGTGGCAAATCGTCGTTGATGTGATCGAGCGCATGGGTGATCAGCGAGTCCTTGTCCGGGAAACGGCGATAGATCGTCGTTTTGCCGATCCCAGCCGATGCGGCGACCTCCTCCACGGTGAAGCGGGCGAATCCGCGGTCGGCGAGAACGTCCAGCGACGCCCGGAGGATCGCAGAGTCGATCTGGGGGTCACGTGGACGTCCCTTGGCCAAGCCTCCGGTCACCGCAGGTCTCCGGAGTCCCCGGTGACCTCCTGCGCGAATTCCTCGGGGTAGGAAGCAACCTCGTGCTCGATGAGGGCGTCCACCGGACTCTCCGGCTGTTGGGCCTGGGCCTGCGGAGGTTGGATATACGGGAGCCCGAAGCCGACAATCACGGCAGCGAGGACGACCACGGCCGCCGAGATGATGAGCGAGACGTGCATGGCCGTGAGGAAATCCTGGAACGCAGCATCTTGCAGCCTGGCCAACGCCTCGACAGGCAACTGCGTAGCGCGATCCAATATCACCTGTGTGGCGATGATCGATTCGCTCGCGGCGTCCACCGCTTCGGGTGGAACCTGATCGCCCGCCTCGGACCAACTGCGCTGGATATTGCTCGCGTATTGGGTCGCCAGCACGGTGCCCACGATCGCCACTCCCAGGGCACTTCCGACCTGTCGAACGGTGTTCTGGACAGCCGATCCAGCGCCGGCTCTCGCCAAGGGCAGGACGTTCTGCATCACCGTCGAGGCCGGGGCAATGACATTGCCCATGCCCAGCCCGAATGTGAAGAAGACAACCAGGAGGATCCACAGGGGTGTGTCGATCTGGATGAACACCAAAGCCGACATGGACAGCGCCACGAGGATCAACCCTGTTGTCATCACCGACCGGTAGCCGAATCGCGCGACGGTCGCAGCGCTTCGTGGTGCAGCGATGAGCTGGCCGACTGCGAAAGGAACGAAACATAAACCGGCAGTGAGGGTGTCGTATCCGCGGAGAATCTGAAGATAGAACGGCAGACTGAAGGTGATTCCCGACAGGGCGAAGAATGCGAGCGATACCGCGGCAATACTGACTGCGTAGCCGCGGTTGCTGAACAGGCTCACATCGAAACTGGGGTGATCGCTGCGGTGCTCCAGCCACAGGAAGCCCGCGATCACGAGCAACCCGAGTCCGATGGGGATAAGGACCGATGCCTCGAGCAAACTTCTCGTCTCAGACACGTGGATGATGCCGTAGATCAACGCCGTGAGCCCCACTATCGACAGCACCAGACCTGTCACGTCAAGGCGTCTGGGCTGGGGGTTTTTGGATTCAGGGACCACCTTGGCGATAGCGATCAGTCCGACGATCACGATCGGCACGTTGATCAAGAACACAGATCCCCAGTCATTGCCGATAAGCCAACGGAAGAGCTGAGGTGCCTGCAGCAAGGCACCTCCCAGAATCGGGCCCAGCGCCACCGCTGCCCCAACAGCACCAGCCCACGTGCCGATCGCCTTGCCGCGTTCGTGCGGTGGAAAGACGACGGTGATGATGGCC
>JBMTHB010000224.1:0-3105 GCA_049435845.1 Candidatus Nanopelagicales bacterium
GCGTTGCTCTACCCCTGAGCTAAGGCGGCGTGCTCGCCAGGCGAGCCCGGGAATGCTACCGGGGCGCCCTGTGATGGCTTGGTGCCCGGGTTCGGAAAAGAAGCCGGACTAAGTCGCGCTGCGAAATCGTCGCAGGCGGAGGCTGTTCGTGACTACGAAGGCCGAACTGAACGCCATGGCGGCCCCCGCGATCATCGGGTTCAGCAAGCCCGCCACCGCGAGGGGTATCGCTGCGACGTTGTAGGCGAATGCCCAGAACAGGTTGCCCTTGATGATCGTCAGGGTCCGACGGGACAACCGGATGGCGTCGACGATGCTGCGTGGATCGGACCGCATGAGCGTTATGTCACTGGCCTCGATGGCAACGTCCGTTCCCGAGCCCATCGCCATGCCCAGATCCGCCTGCGCTAGAGCAGCTGCGTCGTTGACGCCGTCCCCGACCATCGCAACCCGCTGACCGTTCGACTGCAACTCACGAACGATCGCGATCTTGCCTTCCGGCAGGACATCGGCACAGACCTCGTCGATTCCCAACTGCCGGGCGACCGCTTCGGCCACCGCCCGGTTATCACCGGTCACGAGCACCGGTCGAAGACGCATGGCGGTGAGCTCCGCGATCGCTTGATGGCTCGTGGGTTTGATCGCGTCGGCGACAGCGATGGCACCCAGGTAGCGTCCGTTCGCCGCTGCTACGACGACGGTGCGAGCCAACTGCTGCTGGCCGACTATCCATTGCATCGCGTCGTCGGGCAGTTCGACGGACCATGTTTCGGTGAGCCATGCTGGCTTGCCCGCCACGATCGTCATTCCATCCACCACACCGTGAACTCCGTGTCCACCCGCGCTGACGAAATCGTCCACGCGTGCAGGGGAGTCGATCGAAGCGGCGATCGCTTGACCGATGGGATGCTCGGACGCAGACTCGACAGCGGCGACGAGAGCTAGTACCTCGTTGGCGTGTCGATCGTCGCTGGCTAGCACATCGGCAACCGTCATCCGGCCTTCCGTCAGAGTTCCGGTCTTGTCCAGCGCGATCGCATCGATGGTGCGGGTGGCTTCCAGGATCTGCGGACCACGGATAACGATGCCCAACTGCGCACCGCGCCCGGTGCCGACGAGTAGTGCGGTGGGTGTCGCCAGACCGAGCGCGCACGGGCAGGCGATGATCAGCACGGCTACCGCCGCGGTGAAGGCGAATGTGAAGCCGGCACCTGCAGCGATCCATCCCACTGCAGTGAGTGCGGCGATCGCGATCACGATCGGTACGAAGACCGCCGAGATCCGATCGGCCAGTCGTTGGACAGGTGCCTTCTGGGTCTGCGCCTGCTCGACGAGTGCGGCTATGCGGGCGAGGTGGGTGTCCGATCCCACGCGTGTGGCACGCACGATGAGTCGGCCGAAGGTATTGATCCCAGCACCGACAACGGAGTCCCCGGGACCGACTTCCTGCGGAATCGGTTCCCCGGTGAGCAAGGACATGTCGACTGCGGATCTGCCCTCGACCACCTCGCCGTCGGTGGCGACCTTCTCCCCCGGCCGGACGACGAAGTCGTCGCCCACGGACAACTGCTGGATGGGGATCCGCACCTGGTGACCGTCACGCATTACTGCAACGTCCTTGGCACCCATGGACAACAGCGCGGTGAGGGCAGTACTGCTGCGCTGCTTGGCTCGCACCTCGAAGTAGCGGCCGAGGAGGATGAACGTGGTGACCGCGGCGGCCACCTCGAGGTAGATCTCACTCGTGCCATCGGACCGAGTGGGCAGGAGATGGAAGGACATGCGCATTCCCGGTTCCCCGGCGCCGCCGAGGAACAACGCGTAGAGGGACCACAGGAACGCAGCACCCACGCCCATCGAGACCAGGGTGTCCATCGTGGCCGCCCCGTGCCGCAGGTTTATCCAGGCTGCCCGGTGGAACGGCAGCGCACCCCAGACCACGACCGGCGCCGCCAAGGTCAGGCTCAACCACTGCCAGTAGTCGAATTGCAGGATCGGGATCATCGCCATGAGTACTAGCGGAATGGTCAAGACCGCACTGATCGTCACCCGTTCGCGTAATGAGCGAACTTCGGAGTCTCCGATGTCTCCGTCGCCTTTCGACTCAGCGGATGTCAACGCGCGCGAAGCCGTATACCCGGTTGCTTCCACGGTGGCGATCGCATCAGCAACGGAGACGTCGCTGGGCAGGGCGACGTGTGCGCGTTCGGTGGCGTAATTGACCGTCGCGGTCACACCAGGAAGTTTGTTGAGTTTCTTCTCCACCCGGGCAGCGCATGAGGCACATGTCATGCCCCCGATGTCGAGATCGATCTCGGTGAGATGAGTGGCGGATGGACTCGTCATCGAATCACGTGAGGAGTTCGTATCCGGCTTCGTCGATGGCTACCCGGACACGGGTCGGATCGAGCGGGTCGGTGCTGGTCACACGAACAGTCGAATCCCCACCTTCGACGAGATCGATGTCGACGTCGGTGACGCCCATGATGGACAGCAAATCTTCCGTCACTGCATTCACGCAGTGTCCGCAGGTCATGCCCCGGACCGTGTAAGTAGTGGTCATGATGGATTCCTTCGGTGGTGGGTTCAGCTCTTGACGGGACGGGCAACCGCGTCCGACGCTTCCTTGATCTTGTAGTCGGCTACCTCGCCACCCTCGACGAGTGCATGAGCCACGCAGTGCCCGAGGTGGTCCTCGAGAAGCATCAGCGCCACAGACTGCAAGGCCTTCGTGGTCGCCGAGACCTGGGTGAGCACGTCAATGCAGTACGTGTCCTCCTCGACCATGCGTTGTAGACCGCGCACCTGACCTTCGATCCGCTTGAGCCGCTTGATGATCGCTTCCCTATCCGCGGTGTAGCCCGGCATGACACCTCCCTAGTCCCCGTTTATACCCCCCTAGGGTATACGTCTAGGAGCAGACCAGATCTGACGGGGGCAACTCCCCCGCCAGCAAGTAGGCATCGACTGCGCGATCGATGCACGCCGAACCCTCGCCGTAGGCCGTGTGGTTGAACGCGTCCCAGGTGACCAGATGACCGTCGAAGAGTCAAGCGAATCGGCATGGAGTCGATGTGCGTTGGTGGCGGCCAAGGAATGGCGATG
>JBMTHB010000225.1:0-3076 GCA_049435845.1 Candidatus Nanopelagicales bacterium
AATTTGTGGGAGGAAGTCAAGGATCGGCTGAACCGTCCTGGGGCGGGGCTTTCCGGCGGCCAGCAGCAGCGCCTGTGCATCGCGCGTGCGATTGCCGTGCAGCCCGAGGTGCTCTTGATGGATGAACCGTGTTCGGCACTCGATCCAATATCCACCCTCGCGATCGAGGAACTGATCCACGAACTCAAGGAGAAGTACACGATCATCATCGTGACCCACAACATGCAGCAGGCAGCGCGGGTCTCTGACGACACCGCGTTCTTCAACCTACCCGGGATAGGTCAGGCCGGCCGGCTGATCGAAGTGGGGCCGACGAGTGAAATCTTCTCCAAGCCCAAGGATCAGCAGACCGAGGACTACATCTCGGGTCGATTCGGATAGTTCGTCCGGCGCGCCGGTGGTGGGCCTAGATGGACTTGAACCATCGGCCTCTTCCTTATCAGGGAAGCGCTCTAACCAGGCTGAGCTATAGGCCCCAGAAGCGAAGGGAACACTACCCGACGCCCATACCCATGCCCGATGCGGCGTGGGTTAATCGTCGGAGAGGATGACTTCGACGCCGCCGGTGAGTCCGACGCTCACGTTGTACAAGAAGGCGAAGAGTGTGGCGAGTAGCGAGACCAGGACGATCTCGACGCTGGCGAGCACCGTGGCCAGCCCCACCACGCGGGAGAACTCCAAGGTGGTGAGTAGATCGAAACCACCGGTGCCGAGGACATCGTCCACGGTGCGGGACACGGCATCCAGTGCTCCGGTGGAATCCAGGGTCCAGAACACCACGGAGACCGCCACGACGATCACGATGCCAACGGCCAACGACAGCAGGAACGCCACCTTCGCCACCGACCACGGATCCAGCCGGGTCACATAGACCCGGGCGCGACGCGGACGACGACGACCCTGACCGTCGCCGCTCACCTGCTCCGGTGCAGGCGCCGACCCGTAGTCGGTGCTCTGGCTGGTCGAGATGCTTGCCGAGCTGCGCTCGCGCACCCGGCTACCGCCACGCGCGCGCTGCCCAGCGGTGTCGCTCACGTCTTGTCACCCTCCTGCGGTGCTTCGCCTTGCGTCTCGACGACGATTGCCTCGGTGCTTTCATCGACCTCGATGACATCGTCGACGTCGCCTTCTTCGTCCTCGGGGCCTTCCTTCTCCCCGCTACGAGCCACCGCGACGACCGAGTCCTCGTCACCTAGACGCATCATCGTCACGCCCATGGTGTCACGGCCGGACGGACGAAGCTCGGATACAGACGTGCGAATGACCACACCATTGCTGGCAATGGCGAAAATCTGATCATCCGGCTCGCAGACCATGGCAGCGACGAGCGAGCCACGCTTCTCGTTGATCTTCATTGCGCGCACACCGAGGATGCCGCGGCCGCGGGCGGTCCACTCCTCCTCCTTGGTGCGCTTGGCGAAGCCGCCATCGGTGATCGTCACGATGTCCGAGCCGGCCTTGACCACGTCCATGCTGAGCAGGGAGTCCCCGGATCGGAAGCGCATACCGATCACGCCGCGGGTGTCCCGGCCCATGGGACGCAAGACTTCATCGCTCGCGGTGAAGCGGACACTCATGCCCTTGGTGGATGCCAGGAATATGTCGTCCTCGGCGGACACCAACCGTGCGCCGATCACTTCGTCGCCCTCGTTCAGGTTGATCGCGATGATGCCGCCTTGACGGTTGGTGTCGTATTCACTGAGTCGTGTCTTCTTGACCAGACCGCTGCGGGTGGAGAGCACGAGGTAGTCCGCGGCGTCGTAACCGGGGATCGACAGCACCGAGGCGATCGACTCCTCGGGACGGAACGCGAGCAGGTTCGCCACATGCTGACCCTTGGCGTCGCGATTGGCCTCAGGTAGTTGGTATCCCTTGGCGCGATAGACGCGTCCCATGTTGGTGAAGAACAGCAACCAGTTGTGGGTGCTGGTCACCATGAAGTGCTCGACGACGTCGTCCTGCCGGAGCGCGGCCCCGCGGACCCCGCGACCGCCGCGGCGCTGCGCGCGATATAGATCCGAACGCGTGCGCTTGGCATAGCCACCGGCGGTGATCGTGACCACAACGTCCTCGACCGCGATGAGATCCTCGTCGGTGACTTCCCCGTCCCACGGCAGGATCTCGGTGCGCCGGGAGTCGGCGTACTTATCGGTGATCTCCTTGAGTTCCTCGGCGACGATGGAACGTTGCCGCGGCTCGTTGGTCAGGATGTCGTTGTAGTCGGCGATCTTGGCCTGCAGATCCTCGAACTCGTCGATGATCTTCTGCCGCTCCATCGCCGCCAGCCGGCGCAGTTGCATATCAAGGATGGCGGTGGCTTGGAGTTCGTCGATCTCGAGAAGCTCCATTAGTCCGGTGCGTGCATCCTCGACGGTTGCGCTCGCACGGATGAGAGCGATGACGTCATCCAAAGCGTCGAGGGCCTTGAGGTAGCCGCGCAGGATGTGAGCGCGCTCCTCGGCCTTACGCAACCGGTAACGGGTACGACGTTGGATGACCTCGATCTGGTGCGCGATCCAGTACCGCAGGAACTGCTCCAGGGTGAGCGTGCGGGGCACACCATCGACGAGCGCGAGCATGTTCGCACCGAAGTTGTCCTGTAACTGGGTGTGCTTGTACAGCTGGTTGAGCACCACCTGCGCGACCGCATCGCGCTTGAGTTCGATGATCAACCGCATGCCGGTGCGCGAGGACGAGTCGTCGCGAACGTCGGAGATGCCGGTGAGCTTGCCGTCGCCTACAAGCTCGGCGATACGCAGCAAGAGGTTGTCCGGGTTGACCTGGTACGGCAACTCGGTGACGACCAAGCGTTGACGGCCCTTGGAGTCCTCGTCCACTTCGACGACTGCGCGCATCGTGATCGAGCCGCGTCCGGTGCGGTAGGCGTCCTCGATGCCGCGGCGGCCGATGATCGTGGCTCCGGTCGGGAAATCCGGGCCCTGCACGATCTCCATCAACGCGACCATGCGGTCCTCTGTGCTGGCCTCCGGGTTCTCCAGCAACCAGGTGGCAGCTGCTGCGACTTCGCCGAGGTTGTGCGGCGGGATGTTGGTGGCCATGCCGACTGCAATGCCCG
>JBMTHB010000226.1:0-3050 GCA_049435845.1 Candidatus Nanopelagicales bacterium
GACCTCCACGACGTTCGAGGCCGATGGATCACCGATCAGTACCGCGCCGGAACCGTCCACACCCGCGGGAAACGGGCTATCCTCCGGCAACTGCGGAGCAGCCGGCAACTGCGCTGCTTGCGCAGGGTCACTGGCCGCGTCCTGGGCGTCATCTGTCACTACGGCCGGTGCCGCCTGCACCGCCACCTGCTCGGACAGCTCGGTCAACTGCTCGGACAGCGTCGATACCTGTCCTCGCAGACTCACGATGCCCACGATCGAGACGGCGGCAACCAGCAACACCAAGATGAGCGTGACCACTGCCAGTACGCGCAGCGAAGACATGGCCATCTTCACCCCAGCTAGCCCAGGGATGGACTGCGCCGAGGAGACCGGCGGATGATCGGGGTAGCCCACGACCGTCACCGGCGCGGGGTGCGATGAGGCATCACTGTGATCATCGGAGCCGAGACCACCTGTCATGGCGGCACACTACGTGGTCAGGTGATCAGCGACTGGTACGGGATACCGTAAAGAAGTCGTATACGTCCGCGTACATCGTTCCGTACTGCAGCACCCAACGGAAACGCTGCACACCGTCCTTCTTGGCCTTCCGCGACACCGTCAACTCCCACGGATAGTCAGGTGGACATCCGCTATCACGCGTGAGGTCCTTCTGGGCTACCAGTCGCCAATTGCCGTCCACGTAGCGCTGGAGGAATGCCCGCTTGGGCGGTCGATCGAAGCAGAACTCATACCGCCAACGTGGCCGGTCCCAGCAGTCGGTTTCGGCCCCCTCATACGACAGACACGTTCGCACCTCGGCCGCCGACGCAGTCGGCACATTCGACGCGAAGAGGGAACTGACCAGCAGCGCCACGACAATGACGACGTTGCGCAGCACGGGCCCACCTTTCGACGAGTGTCGGGGGACGAAAGTATCAAGGCGAGCGACGGTTGGGCATGCGATGGCGCCGCACTTCGGCATCGAATTTCCACTTTCCGGCGAGCGACGTATCCTCGATGCATGCGACGACTCCTGAGCGTGCCGCTCGCCCTTGGCCTCCTGTTGGGCGCTGCCCCCGTGGCCGCTGCGGGTGAACCCGTTGTCGAGGTTGCGTCGAACCTCAATTCGTCGTCGATTCCGATCGCCATGACACGGGAGTACGACGGACGCAATCTCAAGATCCGACGCAAGCTCAGCGAAAACAGCGCCTACACCCGGTATCAAGCCACATATCTCAGTGGAGACCTCAAGATATGCGGGATCCTCATCGAACCCAAGGGCAAAGGGCCGTTCCCGATGGTCGTCCTGGCCCACGGCTACATCGATCCGAAGGTATACGTGACGGGTCAAGGCTTCCGGCGCGAACAGGACTGGCTGGCACGCAACGGCTATGGGGTGCTGCACGTCGATTACCGCAACCATGCCTGCTCGGACAAGGATCCGCGCAACGACGTCAACATGCGTTTGGGATACGCCGAAGATGTCATCAACGCCGGACTCGCCATCCGCAACAGCGATCTGCCATGGATCGATGGCGATCGGGTAGCCGTGCTCGGCCGATCGATGGGTGGCGGGGTCACCTACCAGGCCTTGGCGATCGCTCCGGGAGTGTTCGACGCGGCGATCACGTACGCGTCCGTCAGTTCCAACGCCGCAGACAACTTCAATAGGTGGCAGCGAAACAACTACGACATCGGCGAGCGCATCCTGGCGAAATTCGGTGAACCCAAGGACAACCCCGAGGCGTGGCGCCAGATGTCCTCACGCAACTACTTCTTCCGGATCACCGAGCCTGTGCTCGCCTTCCATGGAACAGCCGACGACACCTGCGAGATCTCATGGGCGCGGGCAACTAAAAGCGCCCTCGACGAAGCCGGGGTGGAGAACCAGCTCGTGGAATACAAGGGCGCCGGTCACTACTTCTACAGCCCGTGGAGCGATTCCATCAAGAAGGTGGGTCGGTTCCTGGACAAGCACCTGGCGTCCACCTAGTCGCACCGGTCCACGCTCGAAGGTCGATAGTCGATGCTCCCGACTTACCCTGCCAGGTGCTCCAGCAGATACTGCGCTGCGTTGTGACCCGGTACTCCGGATACACCTCCACCGCGCACTGCACCACTGCCGCAGATCACGATCCGCGGTGAATCCGTTTCCACGCCCCACATCCCTACTCGGTCGGGGTCATCCGTCCACGGCCACTCCAACGGAGTGTGGAAGATATTGCCGGTCGGGATGCGCAGATCCCGTTGGATATCGACTGTCGTGTTCACCTCGATGCACGGCTCACCGTTCTCATCGCTCAGCAGACAATCGGCGATCGGTTCGGCCAGAACCGAATCCAGCGTCGAATAGACGGCATCGAGCACCGTCGCCCGATCGATCCCACCATCCTCGAACAGTGCATGAGGGGTGTTCAGGGCGAACAAGGTCAGCGTCTGGACCCCGCGATCCTGTAAATCCGCGGAAAGGATGGTCGGGTCACTGAGGCTGTGGCAGTAGATCTCCGCCGGGAGTGGAATTGGGAGTCGACCGGCATCGGCCTCGGCATACGCGCGAGAGAGTTGGCTGTATGTCTCATTGATGTGGAAGGTGCCGCTGAATGCATCGCGTGGATCCACCGATTCGTCCAGGAGTCGCGGAAGTCGAGACAACAGCATGTTGACCTTGATCTGCGCACCACCGTCGAGTTCCGAGGTGGGATCGACTGCGCGACCGCGCAACCGCTCCAAGATCGCGGGTGCGCAGTTGGCAGCGACCGCCCTCGCCGCGAAAGTCCGCTCGAGGTTCCCCTCCCGGACGGTGACTGTGACGACGGAGCCGTCGTCGGAAATCCCAACGACTTCGCATCCTGTGCGAATCTCGCCGCCAGCTTTGCGAACCCGATCAGCGAGTTGTCCGGTAATTGCGCCCATACCCCCTACCGGGACGTCCCACTGGCCGGTTCCTTGGCCGATGACGTGGTAGAGGAAACAGATGTTCTGTTGCAAGGACGGATCGTGTGCATCGGCGAAGGTGCCGATCAATCCGTCGGTCAGGACGACACCTCGTAGGACGTCGTCGTCGA
>JBMTHB010000227.1:0-3044 GCA_049435845.1 Candidatus Nanopelagicales bacterium
CGAAGACATCACCGAGGACGACGCCCCCTCGGAATACACCACCGAGACGCCCGCTGCGGCGCCCGTGGCCCGCGAGATCAAAGCGGCACCCGGTGCCGCCATCGGGCGGCGCAAGGAAGCGGTAGCCCGGGTGCGCTTGGTTCCCGGCACTGGTCAGTGGACGATCAATGGCCGTTCGCTCGACGCCTACTTCCCGAACAAGGTGCACCAGCAGGAGGTCAAGGAGCCTTTCGTCACCCTCGGTGCCGAAGGTCGTTTCGACGTCATCGCGCGCATCCATGGCGGTGGCGTCTCCGGCCAGGCAGGTGCATTGCGTTTGGGTATCGCACGCGCGCTGAGTGCGATCGATGAGGAGAACAACCGGCCGTCGCTGAAGAAGGCCGGCTTCCTCACCCGTGATCCCCGGGCCAAGGAGCGCAAGAAGTACGGCCTCAAGAAGGCACGCAAGGCTCCGCAATACAGCAAGCGCTAGCCACGTGGGCCGACTCTTCGGCACCGATGGGGTTCGAGGCCTCGCCAATCGGGACATCACAGCCGAACTCGCCGTGGATCTTGCGGTCAGTGCCGCACATGTCCTCGCCGACGCCGGTGCCTTTGGTGATCGCCGAGCGCGTGCCATTGTGGGCCGGGACACCCGCGCCAGCGGGGAGTTCCTCGAGGCTGCGGTCGTCGCCGGGCTGGCGAGTGCTGGTGTAGATGTGACCGTGGTGGGGATAGTCCCCACACCTGCAGTTGCGTGGCTGACCGCGAGTGAGGGTGCTGACCTTGGCGTCATGCTGTCGGCCTCGCACAACCCGATGCCGGACAACGGCATCAAGTTCTTTGCCCGGGGCGGTCACAAACTTGCAGATGAGATCGAGGATCAGATCGAGGATCGCCTAGGTGAGACCTGGGCCAGACCGACCGGCGCGGAAGTCGGGCGGATCAAGGCCGATCCGGAAGCCGCCGGACGATATGTCGACTATCTGCTGAGCACGATCGCCGTGGATCTTGCGGGGATTCGAGTCGTGGTCGACTGCGCGAATGGAGCCGCCTGGCAGGTAGCACCAGAAGCACTTCGACGCGCGGGCGCCGAGGTGATCGCCATTCACGCCGATCCCGACGGTTGGAATATCAACGAGGACTGCGGCTCCACCCATCTCGATGCCCTCGCCGCGTCGGTTCTGGAGCGCTCCGCCGATGTGGGCATCGCGCACGATGGAGACGCCGATCGCTGCCTAGCGGTGGCGGCAGATGGATCGATCATCGACGGCGATCACATCCTGGCGATACTCGCTGTGGCGCTGCGTGACAGTGGCCTACTCAACGGCAACACCGTTGTCTCTACGGTCATGGCGAATCTAGGGTTCAAGGTGGCGATGGAGGCGGCAGGGATTCAGATCTCGGAGACCGCGGTCGGGGACCGGTACGTTCTAGAGGAAATGCGTGCGAACGGCCTCGCGCTCGGTGGTGAGCAAAGCGGTCACGTGGTGATGAGCGCATTCGCGACCACGGGTGATGGAGTACTCACTGCCTTGCACTTGCTTGCCCGGATGGCCGCAACCGGTCAATCCCTGGCAGAACTAGCCCGGATGGTCGACAAGTACCCCCAGGTATTGATCAACGTCGGCGGCGTTGACAAGTCGGCATTGGGCTCCAATGTCGCGGTGCGTTCAGTACTGACGCAGGTGGAGCAGGAGTTGGCCGGCAACGGTCGAGTGCTCTTGCGCCCATCGGGAACCGAGCCCGTCATCCGGGTGATGGTGGAGGCAGCTACGAGTGAGGACGCTGAACGCCTTGCCGGCGCCATAGCTGCCGTGGTGAGCGCAGAGCTAGCGCTCGACTCGTCCGCTGTGAATTCCACTGACGGATAGCCAGCGTCGCCCAGCCGGCGATAGCCATCCCGGTCACGTTGATGCCGAGTTGCCAGGTGCTTCCGAGAACTTCGTTCCATCGGGCGAACACGATGCCGACGGCGATGTTCCCTGCTGCCGGAATCGTGGTGACGGATATGAAGACCCCGATGATGCCGGTCGATTGGGACGACGTCAGGGCTAGTACTCCCGCAGCTGCGGCGATGACCGCGACGATCAAGGACCATGCGTTGGGGGTGTAGATGAATGCGACACCTGGCCGAGGTGCCTCGATATCCGCGAGCGTGGCCAGACCCGTGGCTCGCGCCAACGCAACGAAGCCGACGGTCACGGTGATCGAGAAAGCGAAGCCGATCACCAAAGTGCGAGCTGCCTGACGAAGTAATCCCGGTCTTCTGCGCACCAGAGCAAGGCCCAGGGAGATGACCGCCATGAACTCCGGACCGAGCACCATGGCACCTACGACCAGGATCGGGGAGTCGGTGATGACCGCGATGGCTGCCAGTAGCGTCGCCATGGTCATGAAGGCCAGGAAGATCGGCGTGATCTTGGACTGTTCGTAGGCCTGTTCGATCACTTGCGGCCAGACGACGTTGTCGGCGTCGGGTGATTGCTGCTCGGCGTCGAGGGCGCGCTGCGATACCCACGAACCCGGCTGCAGGATCTGGATGGTCCCCCGCGCCGGTACACCGAGCTCGGTCAGTGCCCCCACGACATCGTTGACCGCGTCGCGTTCGACCTGCGCCTCGAATACATCGCCGGGTGGATCGATGCTGGCACCCGGGAATCTGGACATCGACGTAAGGCTGGGAACAGCCTGCAGAATCTGCTCGCAGCGCCCGGTCAGTTCGGCAGGACACGAGACCCGAACCGTGAGCACGGACCTACCTTGTCACCTCGGGCGTAGTCTTGTCGGCATGTGCGGGATCGTGGGCTATGTGGGCGAGAAGCAGGCTCTCGAAGTAGTGGTCGCGGGCTTGCGCCGACTCGAATACCGCGGATACGACTCGGCCGGTGTTGCCGTCATCAGCGACGGCCGGCTCGAGGTGCGAAAGAAGGCGGGGAAACTCGCGAATCTGGAAACTCTGATCGGACAGGATCCGCTGCCGCAATCCACGACCGGCATCGGGCATACCCGCTGGGCCACGCATGGTGGTCCCACCGACCACAACGCCCATCCGCATGTCAGTG
>JBMTHB010000228.1:0-3038 GCA_049435845.1 Candidatus Nanopelagicales bacterium
AGGGCGTGCACGAGGGCCGGTCAGTCGGGTGGTCCGCGTGCGAGCCCCCGTGCCGAACCTGGGGACAGCATGCGCGCCCTCGGGCCGCCCCTGTGGATCCAGGTGCGCTCCTCGTGCGGAGGCTTCCGTCGGGGCCGAAACTACATCGAACGGGTGTTCGAACGCCTCCGACACGCCGGTAGCGCCGTCACCACCGCAAGGGCGACAACCGGCACCGCTGCGACCAGGTTGAGCACGGCGTACGAGGACAGCCACACCACGACCCCTGCGACGACACCACCCAGCGCCCCCGCCACGTTCATGGTCAGATCCGACAGGCCCTGCACCGCTGGGCGCTCACGTGGATCGACCTCGTCGGTCACCAACGTGGACCCCGCGATCAACGTGCACGACCACCCCAAACCGAGCAGGAACAGACCGATGCCCAGTGTCAGGACGTCGTCGGCGGCCGACAGCCCGCTGATCACCATGGAGACCAGCAAGATGACCACCCCGGCGAGGATCACCTGGATCCGACCGAATCGGTCCACCGCCATACCCACCAGCGGGGAGAACGCGTACATGCCAGCCACGTGCACGCTGATCACCAAACCGATCAACTGCAAGCGCACATCCACGTGCGCCATGTGCACCGGCGTCATCACCATCACCATCACCATCGCCACGTGACCGACTGCGATGGCCGCGATACCCAAGATCGCCCGTGGCCTGGTCTTCAGGTGCTCGATGCCATCGCGCAGTCGCGGGTGCACCATGCCGGGCCCATCTGCGCCGCGCAGTTTCAATGATTCGCGATAGGGGTCCGGGCGCAGGAACACGAAAAGAACGACGACGGCCACGGTCGTGACGATCGTCGCTACCAGGTACGGCCCGGTGAGTTGCGGCAACCCCCACGACAAGGCCCAGCGACCGCTGACGTCGAGCAGGTTGGGTCCGGCGACCGCGCCGATGGTCGCACCCCACACGACCAGGGACAGGCTTCGTGCGCGATGGCGCGGGGTGGCTAGATCCGTGGCCGCGTATCGGGCTTGCAACCCGGCTGCGCTGGCGACACCCACCAGCAGGCAACCGGCGTAAACCCCGAACAAGGATCGCTGCACGGTGCTGATCACCACCACGAGTGCGCCGATGGCACCGAGTAGGTACCCGAGCGACAGCGCCGCCCGACGCCCACGGGTCAATGCCAGACGTGCAAGCGGTAGAGCAAGCAGCGCCGCACCCAGCACACCGAACGTCTGCGCGAGACCGGCAGCGGCCTCACTGCCACTGAGCGATGCCGCGATCAGCGCACCGGCGGGTAGCGAACCTGCGACGGCGACGCCGCCGAGAATCTGGCTGAGGCTGAGAGTCGCCACACTGCGGCGTTGGATGCCGTGCACCACCGGGGTATCCAGTGCGTCGGTCTGCGTATCGATGCTCACCGCCGCGACCCTTTCCCGTGCGTCAATGGTTGCGACAACACCGCGCGCACGATGTCGGCTTCTACCGGGAATCCCACCTCGGCCAGTGCATCGCTGACGATGTCGGGATCGTCCACCCACCGGTCGTGATCGATCAGCGCAACCCGCCCCGGCCCTAGGACATCGCGCAGTGTTGCCGTGACGACCTGCAGGTTCTCCACCGTGGTGCGCAGTGCCGAATGGGCATCCGGGTGCGCACTCCACCAGCCACTGGTCGACGCGCGCTGCGGATCGCGCACGTTGACCAGGTACCGCATCCCGGGAAACAACGTGT
Source organism: Candidatus Nanopelagicales bacterium (assembly GCA_049435845.1). Classification (GTDB taxonomy): domain Bacteria; phylum Actinomycetota; class Actinomycetes; order S36-B12; family S36-B12; genus S36-B12. The sequence goes on from JBMTHB010000228.1 coordinate 1,735, forward strand.
TGAGGAACAACAGGTGGTGGGCGAGGGTGTCGGCTTCGGGGAAGTGGCCGACCTCGTAGCGCACCTCCTTGAACCCGCTCCATCGAGTCGATGGCTTGGGGCGCAGCAGGTACTCGATCACATGACGACGCTGATCAGCTAGGACCGCAGCCGGGTCGAGTCGTGCAGTACCGAACCACGGATGCTGGGGCTTTCCCGCATGATGCCGATCGGAGGCAGCGGCGATGGACTCCACGTATGCCTGGATGCCCCGCAGTGCGGCGTAGTTCTCCCCGCGGATGATGGTGTCCGGGTGCGCGTTCAGGGCTGCTTGCAACGCGGTGCTGCCCGATCGCCCGAAGGTGACGATCGTCAGGAACTGCAGTCGTGCAGCACTATCCGGCACCATCGCAGCCTAGATGCGCTCACCTCAGGAACGACGGCACCTCGACCACCTCGCACACAGCACGCCACACCCTCAGGGTTTCTTCGCCGTTCTCGAAGGCCTGCTCAACTGTGGAACCCAGGCTCGGCAGCACCACATCGCGCGACCACGACGCCGCATAGTCCTCCCCCAGAACCGCGGTGAGTCGTTCCCAGAAGTCGCTGCGGCGCATGAGGGTTATCCTCCCCGAGGCGCGATCACCGCCCGAGTGGGCCGTCGTCGAAGAGGTGCACGTGTGGAGCGCCAACCGCGCCCGAGGATTGACCTGGGTGGTAATTCAGGAGGCGGGACGATGGGCGGGCACTCGTCCGGCGAGCACCATGTCAGGCAGCCGGGTGGTGGGCAGCCGCGTGGTGGACATCGGGGTAGCCAGTCCGCCACTGTGCAATTCGCGCTGCGCCAGCTGGGTGCTGACCGAGGCGAGCAGTTCGGACAAGGAAATATCGAGGGCATCGCAGATCGCCGCGAGGAGCTCCGATGAGGCCTCCTTGTGCCCGCGCTCCACTTCGGAGAGGTAGCCCAGGGACACCGCAGCGGCCCCCGAAACCTCGCGCAGGGTCCGGCCTTGATCCTGGCGACGACGACGCAATTCCTCACCGATCACTTCACGCATGACGATCATGGGACCGACCTCCTCTCGTCAACCATAACCCGGCACCCGGACACCCGCCGGGCGGCTATAGGGGATAACACCGGTGACTGACCGGTTATTCCCCCTCGCCCCGATGCGATGTCAGGGGGTCTGCAGGGCGGCCCAGACCTCCTCGAGGGCGGATTGGGTCGCGGCGGCCCGCACCTGGGCGCGATCCCCGGGGGCGTGCAGTTGCCGGGAGCGCACCTGGTCCGCGCCGCCGGGTCCCCCGTGCACCCAAACCGCGAC
>JBMTHB010000229.1:0-3023 GCA_049435845.1 Candidatus Nanopelagicales bacterium
CCTCTCTTGGCTGGCCGCCGGCAGTCGCGTTGAGTCACGATACTGGCCCCGATCGGGACGATCGCTGGCAACCTCGGCCTCGATCGCCATCAGATCGGCGAGATCTTGCCCGAACGGGCGAGAGGTGCCTCGCGTTGGCGTGCTCGGTGTCCTACGGCAAGTGGAAGCTGTTCGGTCATTGACGGCTTCGGATGGTCCAACATGCCGTCGACACCGAATGCAGGCGTCCTGAGCGATCAACTCACGGAGGTCGCGGTCGAGGCCTACGAGCAACTCTTCGGAAAGCCCCCCTTGGTGGGGGTAGCCGAAGTCAGGGGTGCTGGAAGCCAACGCGGTGACATCAGGGTCATGGAGCCATCCAGCTCCGCGCGATGAGCCGCGACTCCAGGTACGGTCGCCGGGAACTCAAGAGACCATTGGCGTTGCGGGCGACAGGTGCTATGGTCGGACGGTGGGCCGGGCGGTCCGGGCTTTGTCGAAGCAACTTGGGTGGTCCGCCGTGGTAGGTCGTGCTCCGGCGGTAGCGATGGCGAATCGTGCCGCTTGGGCACACCCTTTCCTGGTGGGAGTTTTCAAGCATGGGCATCTTCGGGAAGACATCAGAAGGCGGATTCATGGACGTGATCCGCTGCGATGAGAAGGAGTTTCTCATCTGGAAGTGGCGACCGTCGGGGGAGGCGAACAGCACGCGTAAGGAAAACGCGATCCGTTGGAAGAGCAGCCTTCGGGTCAAGGATGGAGAGGTCGCGGTCTTCGTGTACTCGCAGGACTCGGGGGTCAATCAGGACTTTGTCGAAGGTCCGCATGATCAGTCGATCAGCACGAAGAACTTTCCGATCCTCGCGTCGATCGTCGGACTGGCATTCGGTGGCGACTCGCCCTTTCAGGCTGAGGTCTACTTCATCAACCTCGCCGGGAACATGCAGGTTCGGTTCGCGGTGCCGTACTTCGACGTGTTCGATCCGCGATTCCTTGACTTCGGGGTCCCGACGGCGGTTCGCGGCACCATCACCTTCAACATCACGGACTACCGGACATTCGTGAAGTTGAACCGGATGATCAACTTCGAGCCCGCCGACTTCTCGCGACAGATCAAGTCGGCCTTGCAGAAGTATGTCAAGGGCGTCGTCGCAAACATTCCGGAGGAGATGGGGATGCCACCGCTTCAGATGGAGCGGAAGATCCTCGAGATCAACGATCGGGTGAACGGACTTGTGAAGCCGCGATTGGAGCAGGACTTCGGGGTCAACGTGAAGGGCTTCGACATCGACACGATCGACTTCGACAAGCAGAGCACGGGATACCGTGAGCTCAAGCGGATCACCGCGGATCAAGTCACCGCGACGGTCACCACCCAGAATCGGGTTGCACTCCAGAACATGGAGGACATGCAGCGCATCAATGCAGGGAACATGGAAGAAACCCTTCGCATGCAGCGTGAGGAAGCACAGCGAGCTCAACGGCTCCAGACGGAGTCGGCTTTTCTCAACGCCCACCAGATCAATCAACAGGCCTCGGTCGCCAAGGCCGCTGCCGAGAGCATGGGGAAGATGGGACAAGGTGGCGGTGGGGGCGGTGGACTGAACCCCGGCTCGATGATGGCGGAAATGGCCATGGGAGGTGCGGTTGGTGCCGGGATGGCCGGCATGATCGGCAACACGATGCAAGGCCTCAATCAGCCGCAGCCGCCTCCGGTACCGCAGCCCGGTTCTCAGTATCACCTGGCTGTGAATGGGCAGACCCAGGGGCCATTCGGCATCGATCAACTCCGGCAGATGGCCTCATCGGGGCAGTTTCTGCCGGGTTCACACGTCTGGAAGGCCGGCATGGCGGGATGGGTCGCAGCGTCTACGGTCGCCGAGTTGGCACCGTGCTTCGCGCCGTCTACGCCACCGCCACCGCCACCGCCGCCGCCTCCGCCACCACCGCCACCGCCACCAGCGGCCGCGGTCTCGCCGCCGGCACCAGGAATGACCCCATTGTCGCAGCCGCCGCCGGGCGACGCGACATAGCCGCCGTCATCTTCATAGGACCGAGAGCATCGACGTCGAGGGGCCAGATCCCGTCCGCCGCGAGGACCAATTGCGCTCGAAGCCGTTCCTGAGACACAGAAACGACTCCAGTCACCCTGGCCCGTCCAGCACCCGGAGCGATCACCGCCATGCATACCGATCCGTCCCAGCACTTCTTCTCGACCGACCGACTTGTCGAGTTCGGACTTGGGCTCGCCGTCGCCAAGCAGATGGTGGACGGCATGAACCAGGCGATGGGGGCGATGCACGTGGCCGGTGCAGACAACCCGATGCGACAGCAGGAACAGCGCCTCTTCTACGTCGTCCTGGAGGGACAGCGGGCCGGTCCGTTCTCAGAGCCTGAGATAGGCAGGCTTGTGTCGGACCGACGTATCGACAAGGCTACGCTGGTCTGGAGGCCGGGTCTGACCCAATGGATGCCGGCGATGAACGTTCCGGAGGTCCTTCGCATCGTCGCATTGGCGCCGCCGCCGGTGCCGAAGCCGTCCTGAGTTCGGAATCGCCGCGGTCCAACGAGTCGACATCGTTTCCGCGTGCAGCATTGGTGTCCATCCCGTTTACCAGACTTGGAGTCAAGCCATGTTCCCGGAAGCGCTAGAGAAGCTGATCGCCGCCACACTCGTCGATGGAAAGATCACCGACAAGGAGCGGATGGTGCTCGTCAAGAAGGCGGCATCATTGGGAATCGATCAGGACGAGTTCGAGGTGTTGCTCGACGCGCGCATTCATGAGGCTGGCGGAACGGCGGCGATGGAGGCCACGATGCCATCGCATCAAGCCTCTGGCAGGGTCGGGGAGATCCGAAAGTGCCCTGCCTGCGGTGCGACCGTGCCAGGACTCACAGCGCGATGCGGGGAGTGTGATCACGAGTTTACAAGCGTGGCTGCAAGCAGTTCCGTTCAGGCTCTTCTCCGAAGACTCGAGTCGTTGCAGGACAAGAACTTCATTGAAGACCTTCTCGCGGGTGGAAACACTGCGATCAAAGATCGT
>JBMTHB010000230.1:0-3007 GCA_049435845.1 Candidatus Nanopelagicales bacterium
AATTACCAGTGGATCTTTGAGTCGCAGTCCGACATCATCGTCAACTCGCTGCTGTGGATCGTGATCACGCCGATCGCCTCCACCGCTCTCGGCCTCACCCTGGCACTTCTGCTCGATCGCATGCGCCGGGAGTCGGTAGCCAAGTCGCTGATCTTCATGCCGATGGCGATCTCCTTCGTCGGTGCGTCGATCATCTGGAGCCTGATCTACGAGTACCGGGCTCCGGACAAACCGCAGGTCGGCCTGCTCAGCCAGATAGTCATGTGGCTCGGCGTGGCCGATCCGCCCAAGTGGCTCCTGTGGCAGCCCTTCAACAACTACCTGCTCATGGTGATCATGGTGTGGATCCAGGTGGGCTTCGCCATGGTGGTCCTCTCCGCGGCGATCAAGGCGATTCCCGGCGATGTGGTCGAGGCCGCGGAACTCGACGGCGCAACCGGGTGGAAGCTGTTTTCCAAGGTGACGATCCCGATGATCCGCGCAACCTTGATCGTCGTGGTCACCACCATCATGTTCGCGGTACTGAAGATCTTCGACATCGTTCGAGTGATGACCAACGGAAACTTCGGAACCCAGATCGTCCCGAACGAGATGTATGCGCAGGCATTCGTGCAATTCGACATAGGTAGAGGCAGTGCGTTGGCAGTGGTGTTGTTCGTCGCGGTCATCCCGCTGATCGTCTTCAACGTCTACCAACTCAGGAAGGACCGGGCCACCCGATGAGCGTCGAAGCGCACGAGATGCCCCGTCTGCCCGACGTGGATCCCTTGGAGAAGGAGTCCATTCCGCAGGCTGCGCGGCGCAAGCTCAGCAGCCCATGGGCGTCGTTCGTGGTCATCGTCATCACGTTCCTGTGGCCCATCCCCACCCTCGGTCTGCTGATCACGTCACTTCGACCTGCCGAGGACGCGCAGAACTCCGGATGGTGGACCTTCTTCACCAATCCCGCAGTCACGTGGAGTAACTACGGCGAGGTCTTGACCGGCGGCAGCACGATTCCCGGTGGCATCACCCCGTACTTCTTCAACTCCTTCGCCATCGCCATCCCGGCGGCGATCTTCCCGCTCACGCTCGCCTGCATGGCCGCGTATGCACTGGCGTGGGTTCGCTTCAAGTGGTCGACGGCTGTGTTCTTCGCGATCTTCGCACTGCAGGTCATTCCCTTGCAGATGTCGCTCCTGCCGCTGCTGCAGATGTTCAATCTGGGCTGGAGCATCGGACCGATCCCGATCTTCCCGGACCTGAACCGACCCGGTGGTGAGCAGTCACTGCTCGCCGGCACGTACATCCCGCTGTGGATCGCCCACACCATGTTCGCGCTGCCCTTGGCGATATTCCTGATCCACAACTTCATCGCCCAACTCCCGCGTGACCTCATGGAGGCAGCACGAGTCGATGGTGCGAGCCACTTCCTGATCTTCCGCAAGATCGTGCTGCCGTTGTCGGTGCCGGCGATCGCTTCGTTCGCGATCTTCCAGTTCCTGTGGGTGTGGAACGACCTCCTGGTGGCACTCACGTTCGCCGGTGGCACACCGGATGTCGCGCCGGTCACGGCGTACCTAGCGAACGTTAAGGGGACGTACGGTGCGCAGTTGCACCTCATCACCGCGGGTGCCTTCATCGCGATCGTGGTTCCGCTCATCGTGTTCTTCGCACTCCAGCGATACTTCGTCCGCGGCCTACTGGCCGGTTCGGTCAAGGGCTAACGCTTTTTCCCACACTCAGGGAAATTGACAGTTGATTTCCCCGTACCTTCGACATCAGCGGCACATTCCCCAAGGTCTCTTCGACGCCTCGCATCAGGACTAACCTGATGCGATGACCAACGACGACGTCATGACCGGGGTTCTTGATCTCGGTATCCCACGGGACTTCGAGATGGGCGTGGCTACATCGTCCTGGCAGATCGAAGGTGACATCGCCGGACGTGGTCGCTGCAACTGGGACGATTTCGCCGATACCCCGGGAGCGATCGTCGATGGGGCCAAGGGCGATCCGGCGTGCGATCACGTACACCGACTCCGCGAGGACCTCGACCTGCTCGACTGGCTGGGAGTGGATGCCTACCGCTTCTCCTTCAGTTGGCCTCGTGTCATTCCCGATGGTGGCGGCGCGGTCAACACTCCTGGTCTGGACTTCTACGATCGACTGATCGATGGGCTACTCGAGCGTGGAATCTCCCCGGTCGCGACGCTCTTCCACTGGGATACCCCCTCCGCGCTCGAGCAGGCAGGGGGCTGGACCAAGCGATCGACGGCGGAAGCCTTCGGCGAATACGCCGCGGTGCTCGCCGATCGGTACGCCGATCGGGTGGAACGCTGGGCCACCCTCAACGAACCCTGGTGCCCGGCGTTCCTGGGTTACGCCGCCGGTTACTTCGCTCCGGGACGTACCGAACCGAGTGCAGCCCTCGCATCCGCCTACCATCTGATGCTCGGCCACGGCCTGGCGGTCGAGCACCTTCGGGCCGCCGGAGCACGCAATATCGGCATCGTCCTCAACATCATTCCGACGGTCACCGATGACCCGGCGATGCAAGCGGCCGCTCATCACGTGGACGGCATCCAGAATCGACTGTGGCTCGACCTTCTGGGTGGCCGCGGAATCCCCGCGGATCTGATGGAGAACTGCGCAGCCTTGACCGACTGGCATTTCGTAGCAGAGCAGGATCTGCCCGTCATCGCAGCGCCGATCGATTGGATCGGCGAGAACTACTACTCGATCAATCGAGTCGTCTCGCTCGAGGAAGCCGGGAGCGCCGCGATCGGGCAAGACCAAGCGATGTTCCCCGGTTCGCCGCCGCACGCCTTCGGACCCAGACCACCCTTCACGGATATGGGGTGGGAGATCGTGCCATCGGGAATCGTCGATGCGCTGCGGCAGATCTCCCTGGCTCTCCCCGGCACCCCGATCTGGATCTGCGAGAACGGCGCTGCGGTCGAAGAGGTGACCGACGACACCGGCATCCACGATCCGATGCGGACGCAGTACCTGCACGACCACATCG
>JBMTHB010000231.1:0-2997 GCA_049435845.1 Candidatus Nanopelagicales bacterium
GAGTCCAGCAAGTCAGCCAAACCCATTCCGAGTGCAGCAAGGGCGCTTTGCGCCATTCGGGTATCGGCGATTCTGGATCGCTGCGCATCGGTCTCGTGATCGGATCGCGCGCGGAACGGGTAGATGGTTTCGATGAGGTCATGGGGCAGGTCATCGCCGATCAATGCATCGACCAGCGCAAGTGTCCGGCGTAGATCCGGCAGATAGACCGAGGCCTCGCGCAGGCTATTGATTCGTTGCGCGGCCTGTCCTGGAAACACCTCGGCAACGCTGGGAGGTGTCGTCAGCTTGATGAGATCGGTGTGGTCGCCTTCTTTCCACCGCTTTGCGTAGTCACGCAATTGTTCAGCCGCATCGAGCGGATCGACCATCACGAGCGCGAAGCGCCAGGGTCCGCTCGCGGCGCGCGCTGCACCGTGGGCGACGTTTCGCGGAATGCTGCCGCGGATCTCCAATTCAGCTGCCAGCCGCTCGGCCTGCTGCGCTGCATCACTCGGAGTGCTGGCTCCGATCACCAGCAACTCGGCCGGCCAGCGTCTTGCGCCGACAGCCGCGCCATCACCTGATTCCAAAACCAGGTGCGTGTTGGTTCCACCGAAACCGAAGGCGCTGACTGCGGCGAAGCGCACAGGATCCAGCCACGGTACGGATTTGTCGTAGAGGACGACCGAACCGGCCTCGTCCCGAAGCGAATCGATGGGGGCTTGGACGCTGGGCTGCCCGGGTCGTACCCCGTGATGCAACGCCATTGCCGCCTTCATCAGGCCTAGTACTCCGGCCCCAGCCTTCGCATGTCCCATCTGCGCCTTGATCGACCCGACCGAACACGATGTGGACGAGGACCCACGAACCTCGTTGATCGTGGTGATCTCCGTTCGATCACCGACAACCGTTCCAGTGCCGTGCGCTTCGTACAGCCCTACTTGCGCCGGCTCGACATCGCAGCTGTCATAAGCACGGCGCAGTGCAAGCTGCTGGCCGGAACTCTGCGGAGCGGTCAGGCTCAGACCGCGACCGTCGGAACTTGAGCCACTGCCGCGGATGACCGCGTAGATGCGATCCCCATCTCGCTTGGCGTCTTCGAGGCGCTTGAGCACGAGGATTCCCACCGATTCACCGATCACGATGCCATCGGCGGATTCATCGAAGACATGGGCGCGATCCCTCGGGGACAACGCGTGGCTTGCGGCGAAGGACAAGTACACGCGCGGTGCCATCGCGGTATCGGCGCCACCTGTGATGACCACGTCGGTTCGACCGGTTTCCAACTCACGGATAGCAGCTTCGACCGCGGCTAAGGAAGATGCGCACGCCGAATCGACGGTGTGGTTCGGCCCCTTGAAGTCGAAGCGGTTAGCGATGCGTCCGGTGGTCACGTTGTTCAAGAAGCCGGGGAAGGACTCTTCGGTCCAACTCGGGAGTCTGCTCCACGCCTGCTCTTCCACTGCTGCGCTGACACTGGAGAGCATCGCCCGGGCGGCGTATCCCTCGCCGATATCGCCACTGCTCGAGGACATTCCGATGATCACCCCGACTCGTGATCGATCGATGTGGCTGGCATCGAACCCGGCATCGGCCAAAGCTCGACGCGTGACCTCTAGGGCGAGCAGTTGTGCCGGCTCGATGTGCGCAAGGGCTGTAGGCGGGGTCCCGAAGCGCATCGGGTCGAAGGGGATCGGGTCGATGAATCCGCCATGCAATGCGCGCGTCGGGTCCGGTGCCGCTGGATCGGGGTCGAGTACGCGAGCTGGATCGAATCGCTCGGGCGGTATCGGACGCGTGGCCACCCGTTGCTGGACCACGGTGTCCCAGAAGCCAGCGAGATCGCTGGAATGGGGAGCCACCACCGACATCCCGACGATGGCAACCGGAACCGACTTGATTGCAGCTTTCCGAGTTCGCGTGTGCGCATCCCAGGTCGCTTCGATGACCTCTCGGCCACCGGCGAGGACGTCTTCATGCAGCGCAGCGATCGTGGTCACTTGCGCGTGCATGGTCGCGACATCTCCGAGCATGTACATGCCTTCACGTAACTGCCGATCGTGGTCAACCGAGACGACAGCTTCGCCTTCGCGGATCTCGGCGCGGCTGGCCATGCGCAACCGTCCGAGCGTAAGAGCTTCGAGTTGACTCGATCGGGTTTCCGGATCCGCACCAGTCAGGTCACGAGCTCGTGCTTCGAACTCCGAGACGAAACCACTCATCGCGACTCTCGTGGAATGACCCACCGCGGTGGTAACCGTGCTCGTTCGATCACACGACAACGCAACGTCTTGGAACAACTGCGGAATCGCACCGCTGCTCACGGCTTCCTCGGTGAACAAGTAGGCGGTTCCCATCAGGAAACCGATGGAAACCCGATCGAGGAGACCGTCGAGTTCCCAGGATGCGAGCGTGGCGGCCGCCGCTGCACTCACCGAATCGTGTACGCCCCCGGCCAGGAAGACCGAAGCCTGCGCGGACGCATCGGCTTGGAGTAGGTCGGCGATCTCATGGAGTGCCGATTGCCACAAGACCGCACTCGACAGCGGGCCAACATGGCCGCCGCACTCGTAGCCCTCTAGGACGAAGCGCCGAACTCCCGCTTTCCAGAGCAAAGACATGATTCGCGCAGTCGGTGCGTGCGCGTAGGTGATGATCCCGTGCTCCTCGAGTTCAAGCACCTGGTCCGGGCGGGCACCTGCGACCACCGCCACCGAGGGCCGGGCACGCAGTACCGCCTCGTGCTGTGGCTGCCAGATCTCCGGCGGTGCGAAGCCCAACATCCCCACGCCCCACGCTCGATCGGTGAGTTCGGCACTTGTGTCGGTGAGTACGTCATTGGCTGCGGGGCCCTGCTTGAGAGCGCGCGCTACGCGCGGCAATGCACCTTCCTTCGCTACCGCACTCGCGAAGCCGGGGACGTCGCTAACTCTGGTCATCGGCCCCTGAACGAGCGGTGCGCCAAGACCCAGTTCCTCGCACATCCGCGAACCATTTCCGAGCAAAGACTCGGCG
>JBMTHB010000232.1:0-2968 GCA_049435845.1 Candidatus Nanopelagicales bacterium
GTCCGCGCGACTCCTGGTGCGGATAGGGCACCACCAGGTCGAATCCGCCGCCGCGCAGTTCGTTGACCAGCGACGCGATCGCCAAGGGTTGCAGTCTGACGTCGGCGTCGACGAAGACCAGAATGTCGGCGTCGGTCATCCGCGCTAGCCGGTCACATGCGTAGTTCTTACCCAGCCACCCCGCCGGCGGCTCTTCGTCCGGTTCCTCGTGCACGTGCACCCGCGGATCCTTGTTCGCCAGTGACCGGGCGATGATGGCCGTGGTGTCGCGGGATCCGTCGTCGAGGACATGGACCGCGAGGTTCGGCACGCAGCGTTGCTCGACGACGCTCTTGACGGTCTGTTCGATGTGTTGTTCTTCGTCGCGCGCCGGGATCAGCACGGCAACGCTTTCGGTGATGTCCGACTGCGGCGGAAGCGGACGACGCAGGTGTCGCAGATTCCATGCGGTGTGCACGGTGAGGGCGGTGGCGCCGAGGGCGAGCCAGGGGAGGAGGCGTCTCACCACTGGGGTTGGCTCCACAACCGCCAGGCCCACGGCAAGCTGACCGCGCCCATAGCCACTCCACCCCAGATCGCCACCGTCGGTCGATCGAAGAACACAGCTGCAGCCAGGATGTTCGACGCGAACGTCCAGAGCAGAAGCGCGTTGGGGACGGCGTCGTTCGCGGCCTTGCGGGGGAGTCGATCGAGCAGGAACATCAAGACGATGCCGCCGAGCCACCATCCCAGGAAGTTCTGCAGTGGGATGCCATCGATGCCGGGAAGTTCCCAGTCGATGCTCTGCCACAACCAGTAGCCCTCGCCGACCATCTGCGGGTCGAGGAAGAAATCCCACGCCATCAACAACCAGCCACCGATGAGCGCGACGCCCAGGCTCGTGCTCGACAGGCGTTGTACGGCGAGCAGCATCGGGTAGGCCACCATCGACCACGCCATCGGAATCAGGATCGGCACGCCGAACACCTTCGGACCGAGCGCCTCGGTGTAGATGTAGTCACCGAAAGGGAACTGCGTGGTGGTGCCAAGGAACTCGATGGCCCATCCGAATCCGATCGTGATCGCGACATATCCGGTAGTCCAGCCCAGGCCGCGATTGATGAATGCGTGCGACACCGAGGCCAGGAAGAACGCGCTCACCGAGATCGCCGTGACGATCACGCGTGCGTCGGCACCCACCAGCACCCACACGATCTGCGCACCGATGGTGATCGCCGCGAACAGGATCGGGATCAGTCGGACCCATCTGTTGCCTCCGCGTCCTGACTGCGGCCGTGGCCCCAGATAGACGCGTTGGCTCATGTGAAATGAGCATAGGCGGCCCGTGCGCACTAGCGTGGGGCCATGGCTGACCCTTCGATTCGCGCCGACGTCGTCGACACCGGACACAAGTACCGCAGAGCCGGGAAGATCGTGATCGATGCCCCGGCGGACGCCATCTTCGACATCATCGCCGACCCGTACCGCCATCCGGAGTTCGACGGATCGGGCACGGTCAAGAAGGGGTTCTCCGGTCCGCATCGGCTGAGCAAGGGCGCCACCTTCGGGATGGACATGAAGATGGGCTTCCCCTACAAGATCAAGAACACCGTCGAGGAGTTCGACGCACCCACGCGGATCGCCTGGGGGCATGCCGGTAAGCATCGTTGGCGCTACGAGCTCCGTGCCATCGACGAGAACACCACCGAAGTCACCGAGACCTTCGACGGTTCCACGGCCAGGTTCCCCCCTGCATTGAACGTGATGAAGGCCTACGAGAACAACCAGAAGGCGATCCTGAAAAGCCTCGTCCGGCTGAAGGCTCTGGCTGAATCCGAATCGTGAAACTGGCTACATCACCGGCGCGGGTTCGGGATCCACGCGCGCATTTCGGGTGACGGCGCGAGCCTGAAGCACCAGCCCGATGAGCACCAGGATCAACCCGACACCACCGATCCAGGACAAAGACTCGTCGAGGAGCAGTACGCTGAGCAGTGTCGCGGTCAGGGGATCGGCCAGTAGCAGCGTGGATGCCGGACCGGATGACATTCCGCGCAATCCGACGATCACGCTGACGTTCGCCACCGCCATGGTCACTGCTCCGAGGTAGATGACCACGGCTAGTCCGGCCACGGATGCGACCCAATCGAGGGGTTGGCTGATCAGGATCGGAATCAGCAGAATCGAGCCAAGCAGATATGCAGTCGCCGGCAACTCCACCGAGTGTGCTCCCCGATCGAGTTCTCCCTTGGCAGCGACCACGTAACTGGCGATCGCCACGCCGGCACCCAGTGCCATGGCAACACCGAGTGCGTCGCCCATCTCGAGTTCACCCCATGAACGCAAGAACAAGCCGACGACGGCGACAGCCGTCGCGATCATCCATGCGCGGGTGAGTGGTTGACGCAGGACTGACCGACCGAGCAAGCCGCTGATCGCCACCCCAGCGTCATTCGGTCGGTAGTCCTGCTTGCATGAGTATCGCTGCGAGATCTGGCCTGATGGGCATCGGCTGGATTGCTGATACGCGCGCTCGCCCTGTGTTGCCAACGGGATATCGCCCTACTGCCGATGCCGGTCCGCCGGTCAGAAGGCGCAGTATTTGACCTCGAACTTCGCGCACGTCACGGGCTTTCCACCCTGTCACAAGCATTGAACCGTGCACCCGCACGTGAGGCCACACCCATGGCTGGCTCAGGATGTGTGCGTCCTCAAGCAACTGCCAGCACTTATTCCAGTCAGCGCGTAGTCGGGCCTCCTTCGCCGCAGCAAGGTTCCCGGAAATTATCTCTTTGATGTCGTCGCTCATCTTCTTCAAGAACTTAACTCCTTAGCCAAGGCACGCCATCGGCGTTGCCGCATGAAGTAGAACCAGCGGGCGTACAGGGCGATCGCTGGCGTGAAGATTCCGGCGTCGATGTCGATGACGTCGCGGTACTTGCACGATGCTTCGTCCCGCGGAGTCACGATGATGTCGTGATTCCAGCGG
>JBMTHB010000233.1:0-2957 GCA_049435845.1 Candidatus Nanopelagicales bacterium
CGCAGGAGTTCCTGGAGTCAATCGACGCGAATCTGCAACAAGCGATGGCGTAGTCGGCCTAGCGACGTTTGGTCCGCATCAGGCTCTCCTGAACCACCGATGCGACCAGCGTCCCCTGCTCGTCGTAGAACAGGCCTCGCGCTAGGCCGTGTCCACCTCGGGCAGCGGGGGTGTCCTGGTCGAACAGCAGCCACGAATGGGTATCCACCTGTGCGTGGAACCACATGGCGTGATCGATCGACGCGACTTGCAGGTCCGCCCGCTGATCGCGGTGGGGACTGGTGGCCGTGGTGACCATGCTCAAGTCCGACAGGTAAGTGAGCGCGCACGCTTGGATCAATGGATCGTCGGGCATCGGCTCGGTGATCCGCACCCAGGCGAGACGTTCGTATCGACCATCCTCGAGTGTCAGCGGGCCGTCGCTCGCCGCGAGAGTACGCATCTCAATAAGGGATTCGTCGGGAAAATCGAAATCCGAGGCCTTCGTGCCCGGTGGTAGCACCCGTGCAGCAAGATCGACGACGCGGGCTTCCTCCGGGGTGGGCACCGTCGGCATCTCGAACTGGTGCTCGGGTCCTGGATCCACGACCGAGAAGGACGTGGTCATCATGAAGATCGTCTCTCCGTGCTGGACGGCGCGAACGATCCGAGTCGAGAAGGATCCACCGTCACGAGGTCGATCCACCAGATAGGTGATCGTGTCCTTAGTTCGTCCGGGGCGCAGGAAGTAGCCATGCAGGGAGTGCACGTGTCGGTCGGGATGATCGATCGTCCTGCCGGCCGCCATCAAGGCTTGGGCGGCGATCTGACCGCCGTACGCGCGTAGCGGCGCGCCGGAATGGCAGGTGCCGGTGAAGATGTCCCGATCCACGGGAGTCAACGACAACCGATCCACGAAGTGTTCGCTGGTTTCGGTGTCCGTCACAAGGTGACCCTAGCGGCGGTCACCAGCTGCAAGGGCGTCGCTGTGACCTTGTCCGCGGGGATCGCCGGCCCTTTGGAAGGATGGGGCAATGACCGCTCATGAGCGCCCTCGGGTCCTGTCGGGAATCCAGCCCACGGCTGACTCCTTCCATATCGGCAACTACCTGGGCGCGCTTCGGGAGTGGGTAAGGCTTCAGGAATCCCACGATGCCTTCTATTGCGTGGTCGATCAGCACGCGATCACCGTCGAGCATGATCCGCAATTGCTTCGTGATCGAACCCTGGTGTCCTATGCACAGTTGCTGGCTGTCGGCCTGGATCCGCAGGTATCCACGATATTCGTGCAAAGTCAGGTTCCCGAGCACAGTCAATTGGCATGGGTGCTCGAATGCCAGACGGGATTCGGTGAAGCCGGACGGATGACTCAGTTCAAGGACAAGAGCGCCAAGGGTGGCGCGGACCGATCGACGGTCGGGCTCTTCACTTACCCCATCCTGCAAGCCGCTGACATCTTGATCTACCAGGCCGATGGTGTACCGGTCGGCGAGGATCAGCGCCAGCACTTGGAGTTGACGAGGAATCTGGCGCAACGATTCAACGCGCGCTTCGGTGAGACATTCGTCGTGCCTGAGCCATTGATCGTCAAGGAGACCGCGAAGATCGTGGATTTGCAAGATCCCGGCGCGAAGATGAGCAAATCGAGCCCCGCAGGTTGCATATTCCTGCTAGATGAAGACTCAACCACGATCAAGAAGATCAAGTCGGCGGTGACTGACTCCGGTCGCGAGATCGTTTTCGACTTCGATGTCAAACCCGGCGTCTCGAATCTGCTGACCATGCAGCAGGCGATCCTGCAGCAGCCGATGGAACAAATCGTGGCCAATTACGCCGAGCGTGGCTACGGAGATCTCAAGAAGGACACAGCTGAGATCGTCGTCGAGGCCATCGCACCCGTACGGGAGCGAACCCGGGAATTCCTGGCCGATCCGGCCGAGTTACAGCGCATCATGCACGGCGGTGCGGATAAGGCCCGCGCCGTCGCGGGGGTAACCCTGGCGTCGGTCTACGACAAGGTCGGTTTCGTCCGCGCCTGATCGGCTAGCCGACGAAACTGCGTCGACGCTTCCTGAAGACTCGGCGCACCATGGCGACGGTCAGCACGATGATCGCAGCGGAGAACACGGCGAGCCAGCCCCAGGCTGATGGCGAGAGCGAAGCGAAGGATTGAGTCTGCGGGGCCGACACGAGGGTCACTTTCGGCTCGGTCGTAGGCGCTTCGACGCTCATCGGTGCGGTTGTTTGTGTTACGACAGCAGCGGTCTGCTGATCTGAGATCGGCCCCACGAGTTGACCTACGGGCACGATGCGATCGCGGTTCTTGAAGCCCCAGTTCAAGAGTTTTGCTGCGGCTTCGGCGCTCGGTTCGCGGATGCCCATCAGGGTCACGATGAGGGTCCGACCGTCCCTGGTGGCCGCCCCGATGAACGTCCTCCCGGCCCTCGAGGTGTAGCCGGTCTTCACGCCTATAGCGCCCTTGTAGCCATCCATGATCAGGTCGTTCTGGTTGTAGATGGTTATCGGCTTCATTCGCTTCTCTCGCGGGTTGGGGAATTCCGCTGACTTGCTCGCCGCGTACCGACGGAAGTCCTCCCGCTCGATTGCCGCACGGGCGATCAAGGTGAGGTCGTAGGCGGTCGACACCTGACCAGGGGCGTCTAGGCCGCTGGTATTTACCGCGGTGGTGTTGATCGCCTGGAGCTCCTCGGCGACTTCGTTCATGCGGTTCACCGTGCGTTTCACGCTGGAATCCGCCTGCGCCAATGCGATGGCGGCGTCGTTACCGCTCGGCAGCATCAAGCCGTAGAACAATTCGTCGACCGTGTATTGGCGTCCGGCGCGTATGCCGACTTTGCTTCCGTATGTGTTCTGTGCCTTCGCAGTGCCGAACCACACCTGATCTGGATCCAGTCGCGGAAGCAGGGTCAGTGCCGTCAAGGTCTTCAGGGTGCTGGCAGGGGATCGCTTCTTGTGCG
>JBMTHB010000234.1:0-2948 GCA_049435845.1 Candidatus Nanopelagicales bacterium
GCCGCGATGGCGGACTATCGCAGCGGTCGCCTCGCTGTTTCCACATGACGACGGCCCAAGGTTCCTCTGGAATCGCGACTGTTCGCCACTTCCTGGTGGCGCACGAACTCGACTACGAGAAGGTCGACGAGCGGACCCTGGCGGTCGTGGTCCCCGGTGAACAGAAGCTCAAGACGACCGTCTCCCTGTCCTTCGGTGAAACCGCGATGACGGTCAACGCGTTCGTGATCCGACGACCGGACGAGAACGCCGAGCAGGTGCACCGTTGGCTGCTCGAGAGGAACAAGCGCATGTACGGCCTCGCCTACAGCATCGACCATCTCGGTGACATCTACTTGAGCGGAAGGTTCCCTCTGACATCCCTCGACGAAGCGGAACTCGATCGCATCTTCGGTGCGGTGAGCGAGTACGCCGACGGATCTTTCAATCTGCTCCTCGAATTGGGATTCGCTTCGGCGATCAAGCGGGAGTGGAAGTGGCGTGAGTCATCGGGGCTCCCCACGGACAATCTGGCTGCCTTCCGGCACCTCACCGAACCGAGCGAATGACGGCAGGCACGTCGTCGCGACATTCATCCGGCAGGATGGCGCCATGACGGATGCGCCCTACACCCTCGTCCTGCTGAGACACGGTGAGAGCGAGTGGAACGCCGAGAACCTGTTCACCGGGTGGGTCGACGTCGACCTCACTGCGAAGGGTCGCAGTGAGGCAACGCGCGGAGGTGAACTTCTCGCTGAGAACGGACTCGTCCCCGATGTGGTGCACACCTCGCTGCTGACCCGAGCGATCCGAACCAGCCAACTCGCAGTCGAGGCCACCGGCCGCCTGTGGATCCCCGTTCGCCGGAACTGGCGGCTCAACGAACGCCACTACGGCGCGCTCCAGGGAAAGAACAAGAAGCAGACCCTCGAGGAGTTCGGCGAAGAGCAGTTCATGCTGTGGCGCCGCAGCTACGACGTTCCCCCTCCTCCCATTGCGCCAGATGACCCCTACGCCCAGACGCATGACCCGAGATACGCGGCGTTGCCGCCCGATGCGCGTCCCGATACCGAATGCCTGGCCGATGTCGTTCGACGCTTGATCCCGTACTGGGAGGACGTCATCGTCGCCGAGGACCTGCGGGTAGGTCGGACAGTCCTCGTCGTGGCGCATGGCAACTCGCTGCGCGCACTGGTCAAGCACCTGGACGGTATCTCCGATGCTGACATCGCCGAACTGAACATCCCCACCGGTATCCCGTTGGTGTACCGACTCGATGCGAATCTCCGTCCGATCGTTTCCGGCGGGGAGTACCTCGATCCGGACGCAGCGGCGGCTGCGGCGGCTGCGGTCGCCGCGCAAGGCAAGGCCTAGTTCCGCATGACGGCACATCGGCACACCGAGCGGTTGGACCTGATCGACTCGACCCTGCGTGAATGGACCGCGCTCGTCCTGGACGTCGACGAGCACGGAATCGTCCTCGATCGTTCCGCCTTCTATCCCGGAGGCGGCGGCCAACCGCCGGACCACGGGGTCTTGTTGTGGGGTGGGGTGCAAACGCGGATCGTAGGTGCACACCGCGGTGACGACATCCGGCTCATCGCTGCCGACGGGGATCCCCTCCCTCCGGTCGGCACTGCTGTCCGCGGCGCGATCGAGGACGACAGGCGAACGGCGTTGATGCGCACCCACTCGGGGCTGCATCTGCTGTCCGGAGTGGTCTTCCGCGACTTCGGAGCCCTGGTCACCGGTTCGAACATGGATCCGCTCAGTGGCCGCTTGGACTTCAATCTCGACACCGTTCCCGAGGGGTTCAAGGAGGCGGTCGAAGCGGCGTGCAATGCGGAAGTGGATGCCGACCGCGCGATCGAGGCCTATGAGCTACCGCGCGACGAGGCGTTCGAGATCCCCGACATCATCCGCACTGCCACGAACTTGCTACCAGCGAACATCGAAATCGTACGGATCGTGGATATCCGGGGGCTCGACGTGCAGGCGGACGGCGGCACACATGTGGCATCAACGCGTCAGGTCGGTCACATGCGAGTTCAGAAGGTGGAGAACAAGGGCAAAGGATTCCGACGCATCCGCATAGCCCTGGAATCGTAGATTTCACCGCGACGTCGGCTCAGGAATCGATCGCGGCCGTGAAGGCGTGGAAGGCCTCGTCGTTGAAGAGCACGAAGCGAACGAGCTGGATACCGTCGAATCGATCCAGTGATTCGCGCGCCGCTTGTATCGCTATTGGTGCAGCGTCGACTGGCCGCCAGCCATAAGCGCCACAGGAAATAGCCGGGAACGCGACACTCGCTGCTCCCACGCGTTGGGCCTCGGCCAGCGAGTTGCTGTGCGCCTGAGCAAGCAGCTCAGCACCACCGTCCGGATGCTCCCAGTGCTTCGGGCCCACGGTGTGGATCACGAATTGGGCAGGCAACCGAGCCCCCGTGGTGGTGATGGCAGCTCCCACAGGCAATCCATTCCGCAGACGATCTCGTCGGATCTCCCGGCAGGCGTCGAGTAGCGCAGGTCCGGCAGCTGCGTGGATAGCGCCGTCGACTCCTCCTCCCCCGAGCAGACCCGCGTTGGCCGCATTAACGATGGCATCGACCGACTGCTCGGTGATGTTCCCGCGGACAACCTCGATCGTCCCGGCCACCGCCGATCAGCGACCGGTGATCGATTTGATGCGTGGTCGGATGTCGAAGACGTAGATCAGCGCGATCACCGCTCCGGCGATGCCGAAGAGCGTCAACGTGAGATTCGGGGCGAGACCGGTGAGCAACGCGAGGCCGGTGAGGATCAACCACAGCACCTTGGACTGTCGACCTATAGCCGGGAATGCCGCCGTAGGAGCCCGGAGGCATTCGACGAACGCGACCCCCTTCACGCCCAACAGAACAACCCACAAAGCCAGGACGACGATGTCTTGCACCGCACCGACCATGCCTCCCCGCTACCTGTCGATCATG
>JBMTHB010000235.1:0-2945 GCA_049435845.1 Candidatus Nanopelagicales bacterium
GGTTCCGCTCGCCCGACGACGCCATCATCTGGGACACCGGCCACCAGGCTTATGTGCACAAGATGCTCACCGGGCGATCTGTCGATTTCGATGGTCTGCGCAAGGCCGACGGACTGTCCGGGTACCCCAGTCGCAGCGAGAGCGTGCACGATGTGGTGGAGAACTCGCACGCATCGACTGCCTTGTCCTACGCGGACGGATTGGCGAAGGCCTGGGAGCGTCGCGGACTACTCGGATCCCGCCATGTGGTGGCCATCATCGGAGACGGAGCTCTCACCGGAGGTATGGCCTGGGAGGCGTTGAACAACATCGCTGCCTCGAATCGCCCGATAGTGATCGTGGTGAACGACAACGAGCGCTCTTATTCACCCACCATCGGTGGGTTGGCTCACCATCTGGCCACATTACGCACGACGCGCGGCTACGAGCGCTTCATGCAGTGGGGCAAGGGCGTATTGCAACGCACCCCGGTGGTCGGTCGGCCCATCTTCGACGCTCTGCACGGCATGAAGAAGGGCGTCAAGGACGTTGTCGCACCCCAGGGCCTGTTCGAAGACCTGGGCCTGAAGTACATCGGGCCCGTCGACGGCCACGACGAGCAGGAGTTGGAATTCGCGCTTACCAGGGCTCGGGACTTCGATCTGCCGGTGATCGTGCACGCCATCACGCACAAGGGGCGCGGATACGCACCTGCGGAAAATGATGAAGCCGACCGTTTCCATGGTGTTGGAGTGATCGACCCGGACACCGGTCAGCCGCTGACCGCCTCGGGCCCGACCTGGACCTCGGTCTTCGCGGAGGAAATGGTGGCGATCGGTCATGAGGACCGGTCGGTCGTTGCTATCACCGCCGCCATGCTCGGGCCGACCGGACTGGAGAAGTTCGCGGCAAGTTATCCCGATCGAACCTTCGACGTGGGCATCGCCGAACAGCATGCCGTGACGAGCGCAGCAGGTTTGGCATTCGGTGGCTTGCATCCTGTCGTTGCGATCTACGCCACCTTCCTCAATCGGGCCTTCGATCAGGTGTTGATGGACTGTGGGCTGCACAAGGCGGGTGTGACGATCGTTCTGGACAGGGCTGGCGTCACCGGTGACGACGGTGCGAGTCACAACGGCGTGTGGGACATGGCGATGCTCAGCATTGTTCCGGGGTTGCGCTTGGCCGCGCCTCGTGACGCGACCACCCTCAGGACGGAATTGCGCGAAGCAGTTGCAGTCAAGGATGCACCGACTGTCGTTCGCTTCCCCAAAGGTGGTCTCGGACCGGACATACCTGCGGTCGGTCACCTCGCGGGCATGGATGTGCTTGTCGAAGCCGACCACGGTTCGGTCGATGTCCTGATCGTGGCCGTCGGGGCGTTCGGGGCCATGGCGGTCGACGTCGCTGCCCGCCTGCAGGCTCAAGGCATCGCCACGCGAGTGATCGATCCGCGCTGGGTCCTGCCCGTTCCAGCCTCACTGGCAGACGTGGCTCGTCGCGCAGCCCACGTGGTGGTGCTGGAGGACGGCATCCGCGAGGGCGGGGTCGGTTCCGCGGTCACCGATCTCCTTCGCGACGCGCAGGTTCCCGCGGCGGTCAAGGTCTTCGGCGTTCCGCGCTCATTCCTCGATCACGGCAAGCGGGCGGACATCCTCGAGGCATTGGGGTTGACCGACCAGCAGGTGTCCCGAGCGATCATCGAATGGGTCGCGGCTTCGCCCGAACCGACCGAGACCGGGTCGACTACGCAGGAACCGACGCGATCCCAGGTGCCAAGAAGCGCTGCCCCGTAACGGCTTCGGCGGTGCCCGTCCGGTCGAGATAGGGCGTGAGGCCGCCCAGCCAGAACGGCCAACCGGCACCTAAGATCATGCACAGATCGATGTCCTGCGCCTCAGCTACCACGCCCTCGTCCAGCATGCGACGGGCCTCGTCGGCGAGTGCGTCTAGGGCGCGTTGGCGAATCTGATCCTCGGTCAGCACAGTCGAACCCTGTTGGTACACCTCGGAAACCTTCGGATCTAGGTTCCGCGTGCCATCGGCGTTCCACTGCCACACGCCTTGTATGTCAGCGTCCAGTAGGCGCTGAAGATTGGGGGAGAGGTAATAGCGATCGGGGAAGACCCTGTGCATCGACTCCGATACGTGCGCTGCCACTCCCATGCCCACCAGTTGCAGCAGTGAGAACGGGCTCATCGGCAAGCCAAGTGGATCCATAGCGCGATCAGCGACCTCGAAGGATGCGCCTTCGTCGACGGCCTTGGTGATCTCGCCGAGATACCGGATGAGGAGCCGATTCACCACGAATGCGGGGGCATCGGCGACGAGCACGCACGATTTCTTGAGTTCCTTGCCCACAGCGAATGCGGTCGCCACAGTCGCATCATCTGTGCGCTCGGCGCGTGCGATCTCGAGCAGAGGCATGACGGCGACGGGATTGAAGAAGTGGAATCCCACTACTCGCTCGGGATGCTGGAGATCCGCCGCCATGGCGGTGACCGAAAGTGATGATGTGTTGGTGGCCAGAATGCACTCGGTGGAAACGACCGACTCGAGCCCTGCGAAAACCTTCTTCTTGACGTCCAGATCCTCGAAAACCGCCTCCAGAACGAAGTTCGCGTCGGCGAAAGACGCAGTGTCAACGGTGCCGATCACTAGGGCCTTGAGGCGGCTGGCTTTATCCGCGCTCAAGCGTCCCTTCGCGGCGAGCCCGTCTATGTCCGCGTGCACGCGAGCTACACCTGCGTCCACCCGTTCTTGATCGAGGTCACTCATCACCACCGGAACTTGGAGTCGACGCGCGAACAACATCGCCAGCTGGCTCGCCATCAAACCCGCGCCGACGATCCCCACTTTGGTAACTGGTCGGGCTAATTCCTTGTCTGGCACGCCCACCGGTCGCTTGGCGCGCTTTTGCGCCAGATCGAACGAGTACAGAGACGCCCGAAGGTCATCGCCCATCA
>JBMTHB010000236.1:0-2940 GCA_049435845.1 Candidatus Nanopelagicales bacterium
GACGCAGGACCGCGCAAGTTCGCGCCCTCACAGCGCAAGTTCGACGCAGGACCGCGCAAGTTCGCGCCCTCACAGCGCAAGTTCGACGCAGGACCGCAAGTTCGACGCTGATATGCGCAAGTTCGCGGGTTAGGGGGTGTCCCACCAGACGGTGCACACCGCACGCGGCCTAGCGTCGGCCTGCTCGAGCAGTGCCGCCGCCACCTCGGCATCGCGCTCCTCACCCAGGCACAGCCGGATGCGTGCGAAACGCACTCGCTCGGCCTCGGGCATCTCCACTCGCTTACCCCAGGACTCGTCTTCCCAGACCTCAAGGTGCGCATCGAAGCCCATAGCCGACGCGATCGCAGCGAGTTCGTCACCGGTCGGCTTCGTCGGTCGATCCAGGTCCCAGAACTTCTTCCACAACTCGTTCATGTTGCTCATCGGATGCGTTATCGGCAGTTCCAGAACCACGCGACGACGCGCGTGATCGTTCAGCGCGTGTAAGAACGGCACGATGTCCCGGACGTTGTAAGCGACGTGATGGCACACCACCACATCTGCTTCGGGCACCACGTCTGCCATAGCCGGCCAGTCCCCGAGGAATTCCCGGTGCGCTACTCCGCGGTCGATCGCTGCAGCAGCGAACGCATCGAGCATCCCCTGTTGATGATCCACGGCCATCACGCTGCCGGCAGGGGGAACGAGGGCGAAACTGGCCCGACCGCCACCACTGCCGATGTCCAGGACACTCCCGCCCTCAGGCAGCGCTTCACGGGCACGTCGATGGGATGTCGAATCCGTGATGGCGCCGTCCACCGTGAACATCGCTACCGGGTGCACCCAGGGTGCCTCGTCCGCTTGATCGAGGATTTCCTGCGGGATCGCCCAAGAATCCAGATCAGCGGCCCATGCGCTGGCAAGTGTCTGCACTTTCTCGGTACTCGGCATACCCGCACGGTAGCCAAGGCCCAGCAACGACACAGCGTCGGCAAGAGTGCGCACCGTGCGTGGCTATCGTGCTGCTGTGTCCACCTCCGATGACCGGCAACCGTTGGCTGCCCTCATCGGCGGACCGCGCGGGGCGCTGGAGAGCATCCTGCCGCCGGTCGTGTTCGTCGCGGTGTACGTCGGATTGGGGCAGGACAACCCCGACTCCCTGACCTGGGCGATCGTCGCGGCACTGGCGCTCGCTGTGATCTTCGGCGTGTGGCGTCTGGCGGAACGCAAGCGCCCTACGCGCGTGGTGGGCGCATTGGTGGTCGTGGCACTCGGTGCCTACCTCGCCGCCCGAACCGGTAGCGCCGCCGCCTTCTTCTGGCCCCGGGTGCTACTCAACGTGCTGTCCGCCCTCGCATTCGTGGTCGGCAACGTGGTCCGCTGGCCCTTGCTCGGAGTGATCGTCGGTCCGCTCGTCGGCACGGGCATGCGCTGGCGTACTGATCCGGTCCTGGTGCGCGCCTACACACGTGCGTCGTGGCTGTGGGTGTTGTTGAACCTGGTCCGAGCAGCTGTACTTTTCCCGCTCATCACCGCTGATGCCCTGTGGGGGCTTGCCGCGTCGGGTGCCTTCTTCTACCTCTTGGTAATCGCGACAGTGCTCGGCTCCTGGGTGATCATCAAGCGTTCCATCCCGCCCGACCACCCCGGTATCCGCGAGCCGCAGGTGCCCACGACTACGCCGTGAATCCTCACTCCGGCTGACAGGTATCGCACCAGTACAACTTGCGAGCACCCATCTCTGCCATCCGCACCTCACCACCACACAGGTGACACTCCTGACCGGCGCGACGGTAGACGTAGACCTCGCCTCCATGACGGTCCTCGCGCGGACGACGCCCCATGATCTCGGGCAGATGTTCCGCGCGCACCGTGTCGATGCGCCCGCGCCGGGTGCCGTGCGTCATCAGCACCACCAAGTCCTCCCAGATCGCATCGAACTCCCCACGACTGAGTTGTCGACCGGGTCGGAACGGCGAGATGTTATGGCGGAACAAGACCTCGGCTCGATAGATATTTCCCACCCCGGCGAACACCCGTTGGTCCATGAGCAGTGCACCGATCGGAGCGTTGCTGCGCTCCACTCGGTTCCACGCAGGAGTCGGATCGGACTTCTTGATCGGATCCGGACCGATACGGGCGACCGCGGCCTTCTTCGCTTCTTCGTCCAGTAGTTCACACACCGTCGGCCCGCGGAGTTCGGCGTAGCCGTCCTCACTGCGCAGCCGCATCCTGATCTGACCTTGAGGCGGCGGTGCCTGCCCCTTCGCGATTCGCCACTTGCCGAATAACCCGAGGTGCACGTGCACCCACAGGTCCTCGAAGCGAAGGAACAGGTGCTTGCCGTGGGCTTCGACCTTGTCAAGGGTGCGTCCATTGATCTTCTTGGCATCGGCAGCGAACCGCCCCTGCGGACTGTCGACGCGCACCACGGAACCGCGGAACAGATTCCGCAACCGGCGAGCCTGGTTGTGGATGACGTTGCCCTCAGGCACGACTCGCGAGTTCCTCGCCTATGGCTGCAGCGAAGGCATCTACATCGTCAGGTGTGGTGTCCCAAGCACACATCCATCGCACTTCACCGGTCTGCTGATTCCAGGTATAGAAGTGGAAACGATCCTGCAGCGCCGCGGTGGCCCGAGCAGGCAGGACGGCGAAGACCGCATTCGCCTGCACCGACTGCGTGATCGTGACGCCCGGTAATCCGTGAACCGCGGATTCCAGTCGACGAGCCATCGAATTGGCGTGGGCAGCGCTCTCCAGCCATCGATCTTCGGCGAGCAGTGCAACGAACTGCGCGCTCATGAATCGCATCTTGCTGGACAGTTGCATGGAGGTCTTGCGCAGGAAATCGACGCCACGAACCCGCTCGGGGTTCACGACGACCACGGACTCCGCGCTCATCGCCCCGTTCTTGGTCAGACCGAAGGAGACCAGATCCACGCCGGCGTCCGTGGT
>JBMTHB010000237.1:0-2935 GCA_049435845.1 Candidatus Nanopelagicales bacterium
GCCCGGGGCCGAGCAGTGCATCGCGTGGGGTATGCCGGCGCTGCGCGTCGATGGCGACCTGGTCTTGTCACTGCAAGGTTTCGCCCAGCACAACAGCGTCTTCCCGGGGCCGGGAGTGATCGAGCGACTGACCAAGGAATTGGCCGGTTCGACGATCACCAAGGGAACCATCCATTTCGATCGGGACAAGCCCATGAAGCCGTCGCTCGTCAAGGCGATCGCCCGGGCACGCATAGATGAGATCAACGAGTCCTACCCCAAATCGAGTGGAGTGTTCAAGGAGTTCTACGGCAACGGCGTGCTGAAGTCACGAGGTCGGATGAAAGCCGGTGAGCTACATGGCTCCTGGCAGTTGTTCCGCCGCGATGGCACCATCAAGCGCTCGGGGAGCTTCACCTCGGGCCGACAGGTGGGAACGTGGATCACCTACGACGATTCGGGGCAGCCCTACAAGGAGACCACGTTCGGCTGACGGCGACGAGGAAGCAGCGCGTCCGGAGTCACCGAATGGTCGCGGGGGCTCTCAGCCGCTAGGCGAGGCGTTGATGTGCTCGGCGATCTTCTTGCACGCCCGACCGAGAGCCTGGAACTCCTGAGGGGTCAGCACATCCACCAGGTTGTCACGGACGCTGTCCACATGGTCGGGCGCCGCGGCGACGATCGCCTTCCACCCTTTGTCCGTCAGACCCGCGAAGGCGCCGCGACGATCGACCTTGCATTCCTGACGCTCCACGTAACCACGCTTGACGAGCCGGTCGATCTGGTGACTGAGTCGGCTGCGGGAGGCCAACGTGGCATCCGCGAGGTCGCTCATCCGCATGCGCCGCTCCGGATGCTCCGACAACTGGACCAAGATCTCGTAGTCAGCGAGCGTGATGTCGTGCTGTGTCTGCAGATCGGAACTCAACTGGTGATTCAGGGTGCTGGAAGCGGCGATCCACGCGCGCCACGCGCTCTGCTCGTCCTCGCTCAGCCACTTGGTCATGTCGGAAGTTTAGGCCTCAACTACCGCATCACCTGGTTCAGGCGCGGTGATAGCCGCTGGCACTCATCACGTCCCACAAGCGAACACCACCGATGACGCCGGCGCTATTGGATACCAGTCGACCTTTAGGTCCGGCGTCCCCCGCTTCCAGATGCTTGGCGTTTCCCCCGCCAACGTAGATGCGATCGAAGACGATCATCTCGTCGAAGTCCGCTATCGCCTCTCGAACTCGAGCCAGCCAGCGCTTCTTGCCGATCCGCTTCCTCTCGACGTTGCCTAGCGCGATGTCGAATGACAGTCCGTCCCGGAACGGTCCATGGGATAGCTCCAGGTGCGGCACCAGATGGCCGTCGTAGAACAAGGCCGTACCGACACCAGTACCGAGCGTCAGAACGAATTCCATCCCCGAACCTTCGACCACTGCGCAGGCTTGCATGTCGGCGTCATTCACGACGAGCGTGGGAATCCCCAACACGTCGGCGAGTTCGTGGCCTAGGTCGAATCCGTGCCAGCGTCCCGCCATCGCCGGATCCGGTTCGCCGTCGTAGGTGAGCCGGGATAGCGAGGGGACCTCGATCACCCGACCATCGCGTACCAGGCCGGGGAACCCGATCGAGGCTCGGTGGGCGCGCGGTAGATCCGCGGCCAATTCGACGATGCTCGCGACCAGCAGCTCCGGCGGACACGGATAGGGGGTGTCCATTCGCACCCGATCCACCAGAAGCGCACCCGCGGCATCCAGGACCGAGCCCTTGATGCCGCTTCCGCCCACATCGACCGCCAATGTCGTGACGTCGTCCGGCCACGTGGGGGAGTCATGGACCACCGTCAGGACTCCGAACTTGGCAATGTCAAGATCTCCGCACCGGTAGTGGTCACCACGATGGTGTGCTCGAACTGTGCGGTCCAGCTGCGGTCCTTTGTCACCACCGTCCAGCCGTCGTCCCAGAGGTCGTAGTCGTACGTGCCCAGCGTCAACATGGGTTCGATGGTGAAAGTCATCCCCTCCTGCAATTCCACGGTCATCCGTGGATCGTCGTAGTGCGGGACCACGAGCCCGCTGTGGAAAGACGTACTGATTCCGTGGCCGGTGAAGTCTCGGACGACTCCGTAGTCGAATCGTTTGGCGTAACTCTCGATAACCCGTCCTACCACGCTGAGCGGCCGACCGGGCTGAACCGCCTTGATCGCGCGCATGGTCGCTTCATGGGTGCGCTCCACGAGCAGGCGTACCTCGTCCCGTACATCTCCGACCAGGAAGGTGGCGTTGGTATCCCCGTGGACCCCACCGATAAAGGCGGTGATGTCGATGTTGCAAATGTCGCCGTCCAGGAGCTCCGTGGAGTCGGGGATGCCGTGGCAAATCACCTCGTTCAGGCTCGAGCACAAGGACTTCGGGAAACCCCGATAGCCCAAGGTCGACGGGTAGGCGCCGTGGTCGCACAGGTATTCGTGGCCGATTCGATCGAGCTCGTCGGTGGTGATACCGGGTCGGATGCTCCGTCCGACTTCCCGCAGAGCGTCCGCGGCGATGCGGCCAGCTATCCGCATCGCGGCGATGATTTCCGCGGACTGCACATCCGAGCCGGTGAATGCCGCAGGTGCTGGTCGATCTACGTACTCCGGACGCCTGATCGAGTTCGGGACCGGACGCCGAGGAGATATTCGCCCGGGAGTCAACGGAGATCGAATTGCCGTACCCACGTTCGGGAGTCTACGGGCGCAGTACATTGACGTCCGAAGCTCGCACTCAACGGGAAGGACAGTCCATGAGTTGGTACTACTGCCTCGAGCATCAGCGGGTGGAGCCCGATGAGGGTTGCGCGAATGCCGAACGCCTGGGGCCGTACGAGACCGAGCAGGCTGCCCAGCACGCGCTCGAGCGTGTGGCGGAACGCAACGCTGAATTCGACGAGGACGACGACTGATCAGCTGCACGTGAGAAAAGGG
>JBMTHB010000238.1:0-2909 GCA_049435845.1 Candidatus Nanopelagicales bacterium
GTGGAGCCTGTACGTACCGAATGGACGCGAGCCGGGCCACGCGCATTACAACTACAAACTCCGGTGGCTCGCGGCGTTGCAGGCGACTGCTGCTGCGGAGTTGGCCTCGAATCCTGATATGCCCTACGCGCTCACCGGAGATTTCAACGTGGCCCCCCGGGACGAAGACGTCTGGGACATCTCGCTGTTCGCCGAGTCCACGCACGTGACTCCGGCCGAGCGCGCGGCGCTGGCTGACGTGCAATCGATCGGACTGTCCGAAGTGATGCCCCGTGCTCTCAAGGGTGAGCCCTTCACCTTCTGGGACTACCGCAACGGTGCCTTCCACAAAGGCATGGGTATGCGCATCGACCTGGTGCTCGGCAACGCACCGTTCATGGCCGCAGTGAGTGATGCATACGTGGACCGCGAGGCACGCAAGGGCAAAGGTGCATCCGACCACGCGCCGGTCGTGGTGGATCTCGATCTGTCGTAGGGCACCTGGGACGCTGGGCACGTGAGTCTGACCGTTCGCACCATCAGCGCAGATCAGCATGCGCGCTGGTTGCGCTCCCGGCCATCGGTTTCGTTCCTGCAGTTGCCGACGTGGGCGGATGTGTAGGTCGGTTGGCGCGGTGAATCTGTGGGCTGGTTCGACGGTGACCGCATGATCGGTGCGGCATTGATCCTGCATCGGCCGGTACCGAAGATTCGTCGTCGTTCTCTCGCCTACATCCCCGAGGGGCCGATCATCGATTGGACGTCGGCGAATTGGACTATCAACGAATGGCTCGCTCCCCTGCTCGAACACTGCAAGGCGGTGGGTGCGTTCCAGGTGAAGATGGGCCCGCCGGTCGCCTCGCGTCGTTGGGACGCCGAAACCGTGAAGGGCGCACTTGCCGCCGCGGAGTCCGGTGCGTGGAGCGCACCGTCGACGCTCGAGCAGGTGAGCGCCGATTGGCACTCGACATCGGCCGCGCATGTAGTCGATGCGCTGCGTGCCGGTGGTTGGCAACAAGAAGCAACTGGCGGTGCAGGATTCGGCGATGTGCAGCCGCGCTACGTGTACTGCATCTCGTTGGCGGACCGCTCACTCGATGAGGTGCTCGCTGGCTTTAACCAACAGTGGCGTCGCAATATCCGTAAGGCGGAGAAGTCCGGCGTGCATGTACGTCCGGGGAACCGTGCGGATCTCGCGGACTTCCACCGTGTGTACGTCGAGACCGCAGAGCGCGATCGGTTCACCCCGCGGGGGCAGGTCTACTTCGAGCGGATGTGGGACGCGCTCAATTCATCGTCCGACGGCTACCACGCGATGTCGCTGCATCTGGCGGAGTACGGGGGTCACCTCGCCGCCGCGACCATCATGATCCGCGTCGGCGATCACGCCTGGTACTCCTACGGTGCCTCGACCACCGCTGATCGCGACGTTCGTCCGTCGAACGCGTTGCAGTGGGACATGATCTCCCGCGCGCACGAGGCCGGGTGTCGCGTGTATGACCTGCGCGGCATCTCGGCCACGCTCGATCCAGCCAACCACCTGATCGGGCTCGTGCGGTTCAAGGTGGGCAGTGGCGGCTACGCCCAGGAATATGTGGGCGAATGGGACTATCCGCTGCGACCAATCTGGGCACGCGCGTTCGCCACCTACCAAAAACGCAGCAGTGCCTAGAGGACAATCGCGGCGATGAGTTTCGTACTGAGTGTCGACGAAGCGCGCTGGCGTGCTCACCAGCAGTCGGTGATCGATGCCGTGGTACGCGCGGCTGGATCGATGCCGGTTCCGGTGATCAAAGGGAACGGGTACGGCTTCGGGGCTGAGGTTCTCTCCGCGGAGGCGACCCGGTGGGGTGCGGACACAGTGGCCGTCGGCACCGTGTTCGAGGTGGACGACGTGGCCGGGGGATCCACTGGAGACATCGTGGTGCTCGAGCCTTTCCAACCACTGGATGCGGTGGCGGCCGAGGCATGGTGGGCGCTGGGAAGCAAGTTGCACGCCGGTCGGGTCATCCGCACGGTGGCATCGATCGATGCACTGCGATCGCTTGCTGCCGGCCCGGGATCAGTGCGGGTGATCCTCGAGGCGCACACCTCGATGCATCGCTTCGGGTTCAGTGAATCCGAACTTCTCGAAGCCCTCGCCGATGAGGAGGTTCGGTCGAGCATGGAACGTGGTCGGGTCCTCGTGGAGGGACTGGCCGTGCATATGCCCATCGCGCAACCCGCCGACGATGTCCCCCTGCGAGGAGTGCGCGAGGGCAGTGCGAAGGCGCGCGAGGTGGTGCGGTGGGCAGGCCTATGGCAGAACAAGACAGCGGTGTGGACCGGACACAACGCACCGGCGAACACGGTGTGGGTGTCGCACCTCGACGACGCGGAACTCGCGGTGGTCGCTGCGAGCTTGGGTGAGGCGACCTTGCGTTTGCGAACCGGTACTCGGCTGTGGCTCGGTGATCGTGGTGCGCTCCGCGCTGCCGGGACAGTGCTAGCCGTGCATCCGCTCGTGTCCGGGACACACGCCGGCTATCGACAGCGCAGTGGTCCCAAGCAAGGCACGTTGGTGGTCGTCTCCGGCGGCACCTCCCACGGAGTCGGCCTGGCTGGTCCGTCCCCTGCCGCGTCGCTACGGCAACGCGTCACGACTGCAGGGATAGGTGCGCTCGATGCTGCCGGACGCGCGATGAGCCCGTTCACCTGGCAAGGAAAACAGCGGTGGTTCGCCGAACCACCCCATCAGCATGTCTCGATGGTATGGCTGCCGCATGAGTGCGTGCTTCCGCAGGTGGGCGATGAGATGAGCGCGGACGTCCGCTTCACGACCTCGAGTTTCGATGCAGTAGTGCTTCGCTAGTAGTCCGTAAGTGCTCGTGGCCACGTCGTCACGCAAACTCGACCGGCAATCTCCGCAAGTTCGAGGGCCATATTGAGCA
>JBMTHB010000239.1:0-2908 GCA_049435845.1 Candidatus Nanopelagicales bacterium
GGACCCCCCGGGTTCACCAACAACGCACCGATGGACTCTCCGGTCGCGGGCACCTTCGTGAGCGACAATTCGATTCGCGCACCCGTGGGATCGTCGTAGTCCAACGGCACCTGCACCTTGGTGCACTCCGCTCCTCCGCACTCGCGCCAATCGAGTGGCTGTTCGTAGAAGGCCGCGAGTACATCGTCGGCTGCCGTTGTCGACTCGACCGGTTTATTGGGCGTCGGTGATGTGGGCGTCGGCGCAGCCGAGCAGCCGGCGAGGACTATGACGGCGACCAACGCCAGCCCGATGGTCGGCCTGGCGGAACGGGGGCGCATATCGGACACGGTAAGACGTAACCTCTTCTCGTGGCTCGCTCGGGTAAGGACGGCTCTCAGACACGAACTGAGTTGGCTGCGGCCGTGGAGGCGGGTCTGCGAAAGGGTCTCGATATCGTCGACGCCTTCATGGGCACCCCGGCCGGGCGACGGGAACTCGCTCGAGAGTCGCGACGTACCGAAGCGGAGGCACGCAAGGCCAAGAACACCCATTCCTTGCGGCGCATTCAGGCCCAGGTCATGACGATCGGTGGCACGGCGGTGGGCGCATCGGCGGCGACCGTGGGTGTCATCGATGTTCTTGCCACGGGCCCGGGTGGCATCGCCTGGTTCGTGGTCTCGGGACTGGGCGCGGTCGCTGCAGTTGTGGGTGGTCGCAAGTGGCGACGCCTGGCGCCGTTCACCGCTCTCCCGACGATTCCTTCGCCCCCCGCGCTGGTGCGTCGAGGGGCGATCGGCCATCAGTCGGTCACTCGGTACACCGCAGTTCGCGTTCAAACCGTGCAGGTCATCCGAGCGATAGAACCGCTGCATTCCGAAGCCGCGATGGAAATCCGCTCAGCCGACGCACAAGTGGCCCCGACTTTGAATTCCCTTGCCGATCGACTACGTGTCCTCGATGAAATGACCAGGCAGATGCCCGGATCCCAGGCAGCGGTTCAAGCCCAGCAAGCAGCACATGATGTGAGCAGACAACTCGATCACGGTTCCGCCGGGTACGACGTTCTGCTGGCGGCAGCCGCGCGGTTACTGGCGGAGCCGGACCTGGGGGTTCCTGTGCGTCAGGTGCTCGAACCTGCATCGTCGGCACTCATCGCGTATGCGCACGGACTTCGGGTGGCGTCGCGTATCTAGCGCGAGCGTGCAACCTGGACGTTCGGATCCTTGATCAACACCATGGCGGCCTCCACCACGGTTCGGGGGCTGCCACCGGCGAACAAGACGGTGCGTTCGTGTTCGAGTGCTTCGAGTCTGCGGACGGTCTGCTCGAGTGTCGACGCATCGGCCATCTGATGCACCTGGGATCGAATCTCCTCGTTGATCAGGGAGATCTGTGCGTCGGTCTGCACGATAAGGACATCGCGGAATAGGCCGATCAGATCGACCAGCACTCGATCGACCTCGTCAACCACCAGCCTCCGCCGACGCCGCTTGTGATCCTTCGCGAGTTCCCGGGCCTCGGCGTCATGGGCGCGCTTCATAGGACCACTGAGTCGCGTCACACCTTCGGCATAGAAGCGTGATTTCAACAGTTCATCCTCACGGGCATCGAGCCGATCCGCCCGGGCGTCGGCCACTGCGGACGCCGCGTCGAAGACTTCGCCGGCGATGCTCACGCACGACGGCAGGTCCCGTAGATGCAAGGGCGCGCGCAGGCACTGCTGACGACGCTCGCGGGTGGTCGGATCGGTCGCTAGAGCGCGTGCTCGGCCGATATGGCCTTGGGATGCCCGCGCGCAGAACCGAGCGGTCATCTCGTCGACAGCGCACTCATTGATCAACATCGACGTGATGTCATCACTCGAGGGAGTCCGCAAACCCACATGCCTGGTCCGAGAGACGATCGTCGGCAGGACGTCGTTGCGGCTCGGCGCACACAGCAGCCACACCGTGTGCGGAGTGGGCTCCTCCAGAGACTTGAGCAGATGGTTAGCTGCACGGTCATTGAGTCGGTCGGCGTCTTCGATGACGATCACCCGCCACTGCGCACTCATCGGCGCCTGGGCCGCCATCTGGGTGAGCGGTCGAACCTGGTCGAGCAGGATCTCGGTCCCTTCGGGTATCTCGACGTGCACGTCCGGATGCCCACCGAGGGGCGCGGTTCGACAGGCCTGACAACGTCCGCAACCGCCCTCGTCGCACACCAACGCTGCTGCGAAGGTGGTCGCGGCGAGTGACCGGCCCGAGCCGGGTGGTCCGGTGATCAGCCAGGCATGTGTCATCGCCGGACCCGGCTCACCGCGGGTGATCTTCTCCGCATCCGCCACTGCGGCCTGCAATGTTGCGACCGCCTCGTCCTGGCCGACCACTTCGGACCAACTCACGAATCGATCCCCAGTAGTGCGGCGACCCGGTCGCGGATCTGCCCGGCGATGACGTCCTTGTCCTGATCGGCGTCGATCACCAGGTAGCGGGTGGGATCGGTATTCGCGATATCCCGGAAAGCGGCGCGCACCGTGCGGTGGTACTCGATGGGTTCGGATTCCAGGCGGTCCGGTGACGTGACTCGGGATAGGCCGATGGCCGGATCGACGTCGAGGAGCACGGTCAGGTCGGGGACGAGATCACGCGTCGCCCACAGGCTGAGACCCCGCACGTACTCGGCACCGAGGTCGCGTCCGTAGCCCTGGTAGGCGACCGATGAGTCGAGGTAGCGATCGCAGATCACGACGGTGCCTGATTCGAGAGCCGGGCGGATCACCTGAGCGGCGTGCTCCCCGCGCGCGGCGGCGAACAGCAACGCTTCCGCGCGATCGGTCAACCCCGCGTACTCGTTACTCAGCAGGATCGTGCGGATCGCCTCACCGGCAGCGGTGCCCCCAGGTTCCCGGGTCCGGAGCACCGTGGTGCCTCGCGCGGTCAGCCAC
>JBMTHB010000240.1:0-2901 GCA_049435845.1 Candidatus Nanopelagicales bacterium
TGGAGTGTTGGTACCGTTCATCGGACTCGAAGGACTGAAGGCGAACAAGAAGGCGAGCGGTCGACCTCAGGACATCATTGATGTGGCGATCCTCGAAGGTCGACAAGCTGACCTCCGCTAGCCTTTCGCCGTGCTGCTGAGCGATCGCGATATCAAGGCGGAGATCTCCGTGGGGCGCGTCCAGTTGGAGCCCTACGACGAAGCAATGATCCAACCGTCGAGCATCGACGTTCGCCTCGACCGCTGGTTCCGGGTGTTCGAGAACCACAAGTACCCGCACATCGATCCGTCCGTTGAGCAGGAGGATCTGACTCGTCTGGTCGAGACCGAAGGCGACGAGCCGTTCATCTTGCACCCCGGCGAGTTCGTGCTCGGGTCCACGTACGAGGTCGTGACGTTGCCCGACGACATCGCCGGTCGACTCGAGGGCAAATCCTCCCTCGGTCGGCTTGGTCTGCTCACCCACTCCACCGCGGGCTTCATCGACCCGGGCTTCTCCGGTCACGTGACTCTTGAGTTGTCCAACGTCGCGACTTTGCCCATCACGCTCTACCCGGGGATGAAGATCGGACAGTTGTGCTTGTTCCGGCTGTCCTCTCCGGCCGAGCATCCCTACGGGTCGGAGAAGTACGGATCGCGCTACCAGGGGCAGCGTGGGCCGACGCCCAGCCGTTCCTTCGCGAACTTCCACCGCACACGCCTGTAGCCGCACTTTCCGGTATTACTTCGCGAAGATTGCCCCCGCCGCCGCCTTGATCGCTGACCGACAACCCGACGCCTCGGCCTTGGTCAAAGGCCGTTCGTATCCGTCACCCACCGTGCAATAGATGGACGCCACGCGCGAGTCGTCGCCAGCCTGGAATTCCATATGCCATGTGCTCTTCTTCTCTCCCTCGGGCCACGAGATGACACCGGCGGATTGTCCGTTGGCGGGGGTCGGTGCTAGGTCGCGCACGACGGTGCAGGTCTGTGTTGGACGGCAGATATCGGCGAGGAATTCGTCGAGTCCGAGCTGGTCCGGCAGAGACGTGACTGCGCCCCGGATCGAGAGCGCCGGTTGGCCCGGGACTGCCCATTGAAGTGACAGGGTGTTCTCACCGAGAAATTGCGCCATGGATCTCGGGGCATCCATCCGACCTTCCCAGATGTCCTCGGAGACGAGAAACGTTGCCATCTCGGGCTTCAGTCCGCTGGCTCCGCGTTTGGGTGCTAGTGCTGAGACATCCTTCGGGTACGTCAGGTTGGGTTTCGTTCGCGCGATGTGCAGGGCGAGAGCCGGACCCCACTCGCACTGCCTGTCGCGATCAGAGAGATCACCACCGCAGTACACCCGCACTATCTCTCGGCCCTTACTCGCGTATGCGGTGTGCACGACGTCATTCGGGTCGTTCTTCGACCGTGCAGGTTTCGTCGTCCACACCGTCCACCCGTCGGACTCCCTCCGCGGCGTAACGATCTTTGTGCCGGCGGCAACCTTCGTGCCGGCGAAGTCGTTCGTGGCCAGTGACGTGACAACAGACTCGGTGGGAGCACCCTTGGTGAGCTCGATGATGGTTGTGGCGAAGACTTCCGGAGCCGCGCTGTAGAAGCGCGATACCTTGCTCATCAGGTAGGGACTATCGGCAAGCACTCCCCAGGCGCCAGGACCCTTCGCGATGAACACCGACTCTCCGTCGTCTGCACCAAGCACGACATCGAAGTTCGATTTGCCATCGTCGATAATGACACTGAAGCTCGGCAATCGGGACCACTGCGCCGAGGCCGTCGATCCCAACATGGGAGCATCGAAATCGGTCAGGCCTGCCGCGAATGTCGGGCTGGCGATCGTGAGAAGCGTTGCCAGCGTCGACAGCGCAACGCCTGCAACAACGGACCTCGTTCTCATTCCCAAGACCGCATGGAGATGAAATCGTTCAATGTGCTGTGAAATAGATGCGCCTGCGCCACTCCCACCGCCGCGTTGGCAACGTCCCCCATGTCGCTTCCCGAGGCTTCCATCAGTGGGTACACCTTGAAGGCGGTGTCACCCTTGACGATGACTGCCCCAGTCATGCGCTTGAGTTCCGTCGCTGTGATGCCACTCAGCGGTTGCGACAGGACCACGCCACCCTGCATGTCGTAGTAGGTGAGGTTCCTCGGATCCAGACGTGCCTTGCCCTTAGTTCTCCCCTTCCCGATCATGGAGGCCAGCGTGCTTCCCGTGACCAGGTACCCCTCCATCTCCATGAACGGTACGTCCGACGGGCTTCCGCTCTCCATGTGCGCCGCCTCCTGTGGTTGGTACAACGCGCACAGCGTGGCCATCGTTGGTCGGGGAAGCAAGGAGGAAACCGATAACAGAGCCTCACTGCTGATGACGGCGCCCCAGGGGTAGCCACTTGAGACCTGACAATGAGTTCGTGGGGAGGAGCCGGAGTGCGTAGACCCATCGATACACGACCGTGGTGGGGGTCACCGTGGGTTCGAGTCAGCGCAGGTGTGGGAGCAGTTGTCCTGCTGTTCTACGTGGTCTTCGTTCCCACGTCGCTGCTCTACCTGTCGATCGGGTCGCTCGACTGCCTTGGCTCGCGTTGCGGAGTGGCGACTTCGCTGTCCGTGACCGCGGGAGGAGTTGCACTCCTCGCCGGACTATCCACGGTGGCCTTGCTGTTCATGATCTCTGCTCGTCCGCGCCGCTGGTTCGTGTTCGCGTCATTAGGTGGATTGATTCTCGTAGCGTTGGCCTTTCCCGCCCAGATATGGGCGAGTACGACCCTGTCCGAGGGCCGTGCGCTCACGAGCGATGCTATGCAACTCGCGTTCGCAGTCGATTCCGTCGTCCAGGACGCGGTCGTCTCCACCACGGGGTTATCGATATGGCAGGGCAGCGAGATCTGGGGACCGGACATCTTCGTCACGCCC
>JBMTHB010000241.1:0-2898 GCA_049435845.1 Candidatus Nanopelagicales bacterium
CCCTTCCGCCCGGATCCCCGCCAGCCTCGTGGCGTTCGCCGCGATCGCGGCCGGTGCCATGACGCGACCCGAGGCCGATGCACAACCGGTGTGGCCGAACTCGTGACGGCCGCACGCGATCTGCACCGAACCTCCGTGTATCAGGCCGAAGATCAGTGGTCGGCGATTCTCGATCGCGGTGGTCGAGTCGACTTCTTCGGCTCCACGGTCGATGCCCCGGTGCAACTCAGGTTCGGCAGCCTCGAAGACGCGCAGATCTACACAGCCCACATCGTCGCTGACCTCGGCCTGCCGGAGGTCCAGGTTCGGCATCGCAAGGGAGGTACCCGTGCCCATTACAGCGACGGCGTTATCGCGATTCCCAGCCACGAAACGTGGGCTATGCGCGAGACGGTCCTGCTGCACGAAATTGCGCACCATGTCTGCATCACTCGACACACGAGTGCCATGCACGACGCCCGTTTCACGTCGTCCCTGCTGTCACTCGTGGAGTACCGGCTCGGACCTGAAGCCGCCCTGCTGCTGCGCACGGGCTACCAGGCGTCCGGTGTTCCGATCGCGGTGAGTGCATGAGTGTGACGATCGAGCGGATCAGCGCGCTATTGATCAAGGCTGAGCGCACGGACAATCCGCATGAGGCCGATGCGTACCTCATGAAGGCGCAATCACTCGCAACGATGGCGAGCATCGACATCGCCGCGGCGCGGGCGCAACAGCTATCGACCGAACAGCCGTCGAGTCCGATCACCCGCACTGTCTCTATCGGTGAGAAGGGCAAGCGAGCGAACACGCACTTGGTTTCGCTGTTCGTCGTGATCGCCCACAACAACTTCGCGATGGTCGACGTCGCCTCGGATTCAACCTACGTCGTTGCTTACGGAATGCCATCAGATCTCGACGCGACTCACACCCTGTTCGCGTCACTGTCGGTGCAGATGGCCACCGCCGCCCAGCGCTACCTCGAGGGTGATGAATGGAAGGCCGACAAATACCGGGTGCGTTCTCGAACCCCCGGCCTCTTGGTCACGAAGAAGTTCACCAAGCAAACGGCTCGGGCTGCCTTCTATCGGGCCTTCGTCGCGCGGATCGATGAACGCCTCAAGAAAGCTCGAGAGGCTGCCGTCAAGGAACACGATCGCCAGCGAACGGACCAACCCGCCGCCGAGTTGGTTCTCAGGAAGAGCGAGGCCGAGGTCAAAGCTTTCCACCGGCAAAACTCCGATGCCCGGGGGCGCTGGGGCGGTTATCGCGGGTCTGCTTCGGGCAACTCCGGCTCGGCAGCGGGAGCTGGTCGCAGCGCCGCCTCCAGGGCACGGATCGGCTCATCGGAGGACTTACCCGAAGGGCGTCGCGCACTGCCGCGCTGAGGTGCCACTATTCCGCGATGGACATTGCGGAAGTGCGGGGAGCCGCGGAACGAATCGATGGCGTCATTCGAGACATCCCCGTTCAGGGGGCTCGCTGGCTCAGCGATCAGGTCGGGGGTCCGGTCTATCTGGTCCCAGAGAACCTGCAGCGCGCTGGATCGTTCAAGATCCGTGGCGCGTATAACCGCATCGCCCAACTCTCTGACGAGGAACGCGCCAGGGGAGTCGTGGCGGCGAGTGCGGGGAACCACGCGCAGGGCGTGGCCCTCGCAGGTCAATTGCTCGGCGTGAACGTCACCGTCTTCATGCCTGTCGATGCATCCATCCCCAAGATCGAAGCGACCAAGGGCTACGGAGCCGATGTCCGCTTTTTCGGAACCACGGTTGACGAAGCACTGGTCGAAGCAAGGAAGTTATCGGACGAGACCGGCGCTGTCCTCATCCACCCGTTCGATCACGAACACGTGGTCGCCGGTCAGGGCTCCCTGGGCCTGGAGATCCTCGACAAGATCCCGGATGTGAAGACCGTGGTCGTCTGCACCGGCGGCGGTGGCCTGCTCGCGGGCGTCGCTTACGCGATCAAGCAGCTCAAGCCCGATGTCAAGGTGATCGGAGTGCAGGCCGAGGGCGCTTCCACCTATCCGCAGAGCCTGGAAGCCGGAACGCCCATCGTGCGTGAGCGGATGAACACTATGGCTGACGGCATCGCCATTGCCCGACCGGGTGATGTGCCGTTCGAACTGGTGCAGCAGTACGTGGACGAGTTCCGCATCGTCAGCGAAGATGAACTGTCCCGAGCTGTCCTCATGCTGCTCGAGCGCGCCAAGCTTGTTGTTGAGCCCAGTGGAGCAGCGGCGACAGCCGCGGTTATGCAAGCGCCGCAAGACTTCGAACCACCGGTGGCGATCACGCTCTCCGGAGGAAATGTCGATTCCCTGGTTCTCCTTCGCATCATCCGACACGGCATGGCGGCGGCCGGTCGATACCTCTCGATCAGCGTCCACACCCCGGACTACCCGGGCTCGCTCGCTGGATTACTCGACGTTCTCAAGCAGCATAAGGCGAACGTTGTGGACGTCTTCCACGACCGCACCGATCCGCGCGTATCGATCGGTGACGTCCGCATCGACATCCAGATGGAGACCCGGAGCGCCGAGCAGCGCGATCGGATCCTGGAAGCCCTGCGGGAAGCCGGCTTCCACGTGGAGGTTCTCGACGGGTGATCCCCCAAGTAGACCGGACAAACCGCGGGCGTAACGTTCGCAGTTGTGACTGATTACGCCGTTGAAGCCCAGGGCCTGGTCAAGGAGTTCGGAGACGTCAAGGCGCTGAACGGAATCGACCTTGTGGTTCCCCGCGGCAAGGTCGTTGGACTCCTGGGACCGAACGGCTCCGGCAAGACCACCACCGTTCGGATCCTGGCAACGCTGCTGAAGGCGACTGCCGGGTCAGCCAAAGTCAATGGCTTCGATGTGAAGTCCCAGTCAGACGACGTGCGCCGTTCAATCGGACTCACCGGGCAGTATGCGGC